>JBKJJB010000207.1:0-3451 GCA_046598235.1 Chitinophagales bacterium | reverse complement strand
TATGGGAAACATGTGCTTGTATAGGTAAACGTAACCTCAGTGCTTCCACCACAATAGTTCGGTGCACCTTGATTGTTATCACTTAACTCTCCGTTGCATCCGCCACTTGCACTTGCTTCGCCTAACCATGCTGCAAACGCTGCATCTATATCTGACTGTGTTTCACACGCATTCGCTGTGTATGGCTCAGGACAGGTGATTTGTAGTGGTGCCGGTTCTGTAACTGTAAATACTCTTGTACAACTTGAGGTAAAAGGGTAACAATCACTGGTAACTGTCCATGTAACTGTTGTGCTGCCACCACAATAAGATGGAGCAATAGGAGTTGAAGGTGTAATAGTTAATGAAGCATTTGTTCCACCGCTGTAATTAAACGAACTCAACCAAGCACTAAAGGCATCATCAATTGCCTGTTGCGTTTGACATGCCTGTGCAATATAATCTTCAGGACAATCTAAAACAACAGGATTATATGGTGGTTGTTCTACATTTACAAGTTCCGAAGCAGTACAGAAAAGCAAAAATCTTTTTGCTGATACACCTACTGTATATAGACCTGCCGGTACTGTAAATACTGCAGGAACACCAGGAGCATTGGGACCTACAACAGCCGGCACCCCCGGTGCAGTAATATTATATGTAAACTGGGTAAATGTTCCGCTACCTGTTAAAGGAAAACCTTGAGCAGTCAAGGTTGTCAAATCTCCATAACAATGAATAGGAAGATAACTAGTATTTAAATCCACACCTATTAAAGTTATCGTTTTACTACACCCTTCCACTACGTGAGTTTCGCGATTGGGACCGAGAACTGGATCCGGATACCAGTATTCGGTGGTCAACTGTAAGCTCACATTAAATCCTCCAGCATTAGTGCCTGGATGAACCACTACTGTTTCCATGTAAACATCATCGGCACATAGAATAAACGTTCTTGTTGACAAATCAATAGTTGCGTTTGTAGTTGTGTTAGTTAATGTGTAATCAAGCCCTGGATGTAGTCCTACAGGTGCCTGAATTGCACAGTTACTAAAATCCATAGTGATGGTAAGTAGAATATCACCGCCAGAAAGACACGCGGTCAACGGACCGTCAATATTACAAGAAGGATCAGGATATATCTGCGCCTTTGCATTATTAGATAAGGCTCCAAATAAGAACAGCATTAAAAGAACTTTAACACTGCTGTTGAAATTTGTAAAAACCTTTTTTGTCAACGATGGACAACAAGTAGAATTTGCTTTCATAGAACAGTTTTTTGAGTTGGAAGAAGTAATGGTAGAATTTAAAGTATAAAGATTCATTATGTTGGATTTTGGCAATTATTTATTTATTGAATATTTTAGAAACCTGCGTTATTACCTGAACTATCACCTGAACCGCGAGCATCCAAAACAGTTACAGATTTGCTAGATTCACTAGTGCCGGCAGGAGTGGTTGCAGTTAATTTAATAGTAAAACCTCCTTTAGCAGAACCCGGATTTACTACCACCATATGTTTACCTGTACCGGTAACACGGTCATAAACAAAAGCACCCTGCGATACTATAGTAGCTCCCGAAGAATTGCGATCGAATGAGTAAGAGATAGCAGGATTAGGAATACCTGAAGCTATCTCACTCGTTAGAGTTAAATTCGTTCCCCCTATATAGCCTTTCAACGGACCGCTGATGTTAGAAGCTGGCTTTTGGCTTTGTGCCTGCGATGCTACACTGAATAAAATGAAGGTAAGAAGTAAGCAGATGATTCTGCCGGCAGAGGTAAATGTTCCTTTTTTCATAGTTGTTTTTTTGTGTGATAAATTCAAGTAATTAAGAGTAAAAATGTTCATGCTTGTAGTTTATTTTTTTTTATCTAATTTTTGATTAACGTGATATAAACAAATAACAAAATATGCCGCTTTGATATAAAAAGCAAGGGGTTGTGGGGAAAAAACATGAAAAAAAGTTCATAAGTTCCATTTGGCAGTTAACAATTAGCCCAAAATATTACAATTCTGTTTATCAAACCCCGTATTTAATTTAATTGAAGGATAGTGTGTCGCTACCAATCAGGGAACAAAATAAGCCGCATTGCGGTAAAAAACAAGAGCAAACGGAAAATAAATATGAAATAAAATTCATGCTCCTGCTTTTTACCAATAAAAATGAGTCCAAAATAATTTCTATCGCTTGCCCTGTTTTATCTCCAACTGATGTCATAGACAGCATTTTCCATTGAAATAGTATGCAAGTAAATGCTGAAGCTATCTTATGTTGTGTGTAAATCGACAAAAAGGAAGATTGCTTCATCTGTTAATCAAACCTTGCTGCCGCGCAAAGACAAATTTATCTTAGCCTGAATTCACATTATCACCTTAAAATACGCTACACGTACTCAGCATCTTTCTCTCCGTTCAAGCGGTTCCTGCGTGGCTCCTAAAAGAATAATTTTTTGAGAGGCGAATTCCCTTTTCAATTCAATTCATTGCTTGACATTAAACATGTATGAGTATATCTTTAACGTGAATCACAGGATTATTTCCTTCGGGTAATTCGTATTCGCAGCATAAAATTTTTTCGATACTATGAAGCGCTTAAATATTATTAATAGCAACACTAATCACAACTCCGATTCGCTTACCTGGTATTTGAAGGAGATTAGAAAAGTGAAATTTCTTACCACCGATGAGGAATTTGCTTTGATTGTAAAGGTAAGGCAGGGCGATATACAAGCCCTTGAGAAACTTGTATATGCCAACTTACGATTTGTTGTTTCGGTAGCGAAACATTATCAGCACCAAGGAATAAGCCTGTCAGATTTAATTTGCGAAGGAAATTTAGGACTACTAAAAGCAGCAGAGAGATATGATGAAACACGCGGCTTTAAATTTATATCTTATGCAGTATGGTGGATACGTCAATCTATTTTAAAAGCATTAGACGAACACTCACGTATTGTTCGGCTGCCGCGTAATAAAGTTAACTCTCTTAGCAAAATTACCGCAGCGCTAATACAATTAGAACAGGAATTTGAACGTGAACCAACTTCTGAAGAACTGGCAATATTGTTAGATGTTGACCTTGTGCAAATAGAAAATGTAATCGGACTAAAAGTAAGGCAAGTATCTATTGATGCTCCTTTTTCTGATGACAACGAAGCAAACAGTCTTACTGATATTATAAAAAACACAAATGCAGAAGCACCTGACCATCATGTTCTGAACAAAGAATCGCTGAAAAAAGAAATTGAAATGCTACTTGCTCACTTGAAAGAAACACAAGCTGAGGTGGTAAAGATGTATTACGGATTGGATGGCGGAGAACAAATGACGCTGCTTGAGATTAGCGGCTTCTTTAATTTGGCGTATTCGTTCGCTTGATACATTTAATCTTCCGCTAATCTCAAGCAGCGTCATTTGTTCTCCGCCATCCAATCCGTAATACATCTTTACCACCTCAGCTTGTGTTTC
>JBKJJB010000131.1:0-21245 GCA_046598235.1 Chitinophagales bacterium | reverse complement strand
TATAGAGTAACTATTACTGACCAAAATGGATGTTCAGCATCTACTACTTATACTGTAAATCAGCCTTCGGCTATCGTTGCAACTGTTTCATTCTCTTCTTTAATTTGTTTGAATACGACCGGAAATGGTTGTGTTACAGTTACCGGAGGCACACCGGGATACACCTACCTTTGGAATAATCAGAGCGATTCAACCTGCACGGATAATTTATTCCCGGGAAATATTTCGGTTAGAGTTACAGATGCCGCAGGATGTACGGTTTCTGTTTCAAGAAATATTCAAGTAGCAGATGATATTCAAGCTACATCAATTGTAAGACCATTCCCTTGTGCTGATCCGCCTTATGGTAATGATACAATCTTAGCTTTTGGAGGTGCCGGTGCGCTTACTTATATCTTAGTTGGAGTAGATACTAACTCAACAGGTATCTTCAACAATTTACCTCCGGGCAGTTATACTTTTATTATTCAAGATAGCTTGGGTTGCTCTAAGAGTAACGTATTTACAATTCCCGAAAGCGCTGCCGATGATGAATTTGCTGTTGCGCCAAGCGGAGCTAGTTGTTTCTCATTTACTGATGGAGCAATAACTATTACGGCTCTTACTGGCAATAGTCCATATTCATATTCACTTAACGGAGGAAGCTTCCAAAGCGGCAATACGTTTAGCGATTTAGGTGCAGGTACCTATACTATTACAGCGCAAAATGTGTACGGCTGTCAGTTTACGCTTACCGGAGAAGTTCAACAACCCGCACAGGTAACTGTAAATGCAACTCCCGATACTATTGTAACTGCCCCTGGCGTTGACAACGGAATTGTTGTAACCGCTCAGAATTTCACTAACCCGATTTATAGCTGGACACCTACCGAAGGACTAAGTTGTACGGATTGCGCTAACCCAATAGCAAATGTAACTGCGGCAACAGTGTTTTATGTTACAGTAAGCGATGGAGAAGAAAGCAATTGTGCTGCTATTGATTCGGTAATTGTAATTGTTACATCAGGGTTTAAAATGCCTAATGCTTTTACGCCTAATGCAGATGGAAAGAATGATTCATTTGGACCGGTTTCATTTGGGCCTATTACTATAAAAGAGTTTAGGATTTATAATCGCTGGGGTGAACTGGTTCATAATGCTCTTGAGAACTGGGGTGGGGTTTTCAGCGGAAAAGAACAACCGGCAGGTACTTATGTATATTATATTCAGGTTCAAACTCCTGATAGGGATAATCCGGGAACTCAAAAAACGGAAAACCAACAGGGATCGTTTTCGCTAATTCGCTAAAACAAAATATAACGTTTAAGCCCCGATGAATCTTTCATCGGGGCTTATTTTTTAGGCATAACTCTTTAAGTTTACTCTAACTTTGTAGCGTTCAATGGAATTATTCGGTATTTTTTTTTCACTTCTTCTTATTGCCTTTTTTTCGGGAATCGAAATTGCTTTTATTTCTGCCAATAAGCTACGTATAGAACTACTGAAAGAAAAAGGTTCTACCAGTGCTAAAATTGTTTCTGAATTTAATAACAACCCTTCAAAATTTATCAGCACTATGCTCATAGGGTTGAATATTTCGTTGGTTCTTTTCGGGAGTATAACTTCCAATTATTTTACCAATGAGCATTTCTCATTTTTGCCTGTCGGTGAAATATCTCTGCTCATTATTCAAACCATCTTTACTACATTCATTATTCTGATTTTCGGGGAGCTTATTCCCAAAATTCTGTTTCGCGTTAATTCTGACCAAACGCTGCTGTTGTTTTCTTACCCTGCTAAGTATTTGTTTTATGTTCCCTTACGACCATTAGCCAACCTTTTTCATGCTCTCTCCAGATGGATTATTAAGAAAGTTATTGGTGCTGAATTAGTGGAAAGCAAACAGGCATTTACCAAAGAAGACCTTGAGTATTTGGTAAAAGAAACAGCCGTAAACGATGAAGATGGACATGATGAGGCAGACCATTTAAATTCGGAAATTTTTGAAAAAGCACTCTATCTCAAAGATGTAAAAGTTCGCAATTGCATGGTTCCGCGTCCCGAGATTCAATCTGTGGAAATAGCAGAAGGACTAGATGAGTTGAGGAGAAAATTTATTGAAACAAGGCTTTCGCGCATTATAGTTTACGATGAATCTATTGACCATATTTTGGGCTATGTGCATCACTTTGATTTGCTAAAGAACCCTTCCAATCTTAAGCAGGCAATTCGCCCCTTATTGGTGATTCCCGAAAGCATGACTGCCCGCGATCTTTTACTTCAGTTTATCCGCGATAAAAAAAATATTGCCTGGATAGTAGATGAATACGGAGGTACAGCCGGAATTATCACTCTGGAAGATTTGATGGAAGAAATTTTTGGAGAAATAGAAGACGAGCATGATGAAGAAGACAGTACCGAGAAAAAAATATCAGAAAAGGAATTTATGTTTTCAGGAAGGCTGGAGATTGACTATTTGAATAATGAGTATCATCTCGAAATTCCGGAAGGAGAGTATACAACGCTTTCGGGTTATATTATTAGTGGGTTTGAAGATATTCCCGAACCAGGTACTGTAATAGACCTTAACCACTTTCACATTAAAGTATTACGGGCAAGCGACAAGCGAATAGAGCTGGTTAATTTGAAGGTGAAAAGTGAACACTAACCACCGTCTGTAATCCTATTTTTTCCATTTCCCTCTCCCTTTCATTTTCCGACTTTTTCTCTTTTATTTGCCGTCCTTTAAAATAATAGATACATGGCAGTAATAGGTAAAATTCGTCAGCGTTCGGGCTTGCTGATATTTCTGATTGGTCTTTCGATTGTGGGCTTTCTTGTAATGGATGCAACTAACTCTCAAGGCAGTTTGCTGAAAGGAAGAAAGGATTCGGTGGGCAAAGTGGATGGCGAGAAGATTTTATACAACGATTTCACTAAAAAATACGAAGAGAATATAAAGAGTGCTGAAGAGCAAATGAGAGGTCAGCCGATGGGTGATGAACAACGCAACTATATGCGTACTCAAACCTGGACTGAAATGGTAAGCGATATCATTTTCAAAAAAACTTACGATGCTCTGGGTATAGGAGTTACGCCTGAAGAAATGAGAGAGCTGGCAATGGGTGAAAATGCTTCGCCATATATCCGCCAGGATCAGCAATTCAAGAACCCTCAAACAGGACAGTTTGATCCTGCACAAGTAAGCCTTTATCTTCAACGTCTTGATCAAGACCCTCAGGGAGTAGAACCCGGAACAGTAAGAAGACAATGGTTGAAATTTGAAACGCTTTTAAAGAAAAATCAGTTTCAGCAGAAATATGATAACCTGATTAACAAAGGGTTTTATGTTCCCACCTGGATGAGCGAAATGAGCTATAATGATCAAACCCGTACGGTTGATTTAAAATATGTACAGTTTTCTTACACGGATGTGACTGATGCAGATGCGAAAGTTACCGATGAGGAGGTTAAAAAATATCTTGAAACCCATGCTGCTAAATTTGAGCAGGAGGAAGAAACCCGCAAACTACAATATGTAACTTTTGATATTGTTGCTTCCGGAGGAGATTCTGCCGGCACAATACAATCATTGGAAGAAAAACGTGCAGATTTTGCAAAAGGCGAAAAACCGGCTGATGATTCTGTATTTGTAAAACTTTATTCAGAAACGCCTTTTGATGAGGCTTATTACGATAAAGACAAACTTTCTGCATCGGTTAAAGATTCTTTTTTCAGCCTGCCTGTAAAATCTATCGTAGGTCCTTACTTAGATGGCGCATCTTATAAACTTGCTAAAATAAGCGACCGCAAAATGATTTCTGATTCAGTGCATGTGCGCGATATTAAAATCGGTTTTGAAGGAATTACCACTCAGGAAGCAGCCAATGCAAAATTTAAATTGATTGACAGTATCTTTAGATTGGTTGATACTTTGAAAGCAGATTTTGGAATGGCTGCTGCCATGTACTCTGACGATATGGAAAGCAAAATGAGAGGTGGAGATATTGGATGGGTAAAACAAGGCGAGAAGGATAAAATGTATAACGACATTATTTTCTATCGCGCGCAAAAAGGAAAGCTTTACCGTATTCCATCTCAAACAGAAAATGCTATACACATCGTACAAGTGGTAGAAGATAAGCCATCGAAACTTGCTGTTCAGGTAGCGTATCTTAGCAAAGAAATTATTCCAAGCCCTGAGACAGAAAGAAATATTTATGGTAGTGCATCAACTTTTGCAACCGACAATCAAACCGAAGCAAAATTTAAAGCAGCGGGAAAGAAAGCAGGTGTAAAAACAATCAACGCTGTTCAAAAAGATGCTTTTTCGGTGGAAGGTCTTGGCTCTGCCCGCGAAGTAGTAAAGTGGGCATTTGATGCTAAAAAAGGTGATGTGTCTTCCATTTTTACAGTAGGTAAAAAACATGTGGTGGTGTTGCTTGAAGAGATTAGTGCAAAAGGATTACCCGATGTAGCCGCAGTTAGTGAAAGAATTAAGCCGCTTGTTGCGCAAGAGAAAAAATTTGAAGTTTTATCTAAGAAAATAGAAGCCGCAAAAGCAACATCTATTGATGACCTGGCAGCAAAATTTGGCAAACAGGTTGCCGAAGCAACATCCGTATCGTTTATGAACCCATCTCTTGGCGGAGTTGCTGAGCCAATTGTTGCTGCTGTAGCGCTTACAACTACTGCCGGAAAACTATCTAAGGCTGTCAATGGATCAGGTGGAGTTTATGTAGTGCAGCCTACTATAGTTAATGAACCCGGAAAAATAACGGACTACACTTCTTATTCTATAATGGCGAAACAAAGACTACAGGGCAAATCGCGTAATGCCCAGGAAGTGCTAAAGAAACTTGCGAAGGTTGAAGACAACCGTTTCGATTTTTTCTAATAGGATTAGGCGCATAAGGAAATTCATACAACTTCGTATGATTTAACCGATAACAGCCATAGATTACGCTGATAAAATTCAAAAATCATTGTATTTATCCGTGTAATCATCGCGAAGCGAAATGCCTTTCTTTTAAAATAAAATTATAATAAAATCTACAGCCTCGTTTAAACAAACGGGGCTGTTTTGCTTTTTAAACAATTAGCGAACTAATCTTGCTTATTTTTGAATTATGGATACAGCCAAACCTTTGGTTAATAAAGTTGCACAGAAGGCACTCATCAATCTCGACTTGGAAGATTACTTTCCAATGCCGGAGGAGATTGTTTCTATTGACCTGAAAGGCTTTCTATTTAAAGAATTGATTTTACGCGAAGCAGATTTTCGTGAGTCAGTGAAGAATACTGATTGGAGCATTTACAAAGACAAATACGTAGTGCTTTATTGTTCTTCTAACGCCATTATTCCCATGTGGGCATATATGGTGCTGAGTGCCGAGTTATCGCCCTTTGCAAAAGATATTGCTTCGAGTTCGCCTGACCATGCGCCAGAGATTTTTCTTTATCGCAACCTTGCCAAATTGAACATGGATGAGTTCAGGAATCAACGAGTGATTGTGAAGGGTTGTGGCGACAGAAAGGTTCCCGAAGCTGCCTTTGTGCAAATTGCCGAGCAATTATCGAAAGTTGCCCGCGTTGTAATGTATGGAGAGGCTTGCTCCAATGTTCCTGTTTTTAAAAAATTGATAGACTAAATAATGACTGAAAAGAAAAACTGGATTCCTGTTGCTGTGGTATTGTTGCTGATGGTGAGTGCAATGTCAGCCGCTGTGGTGGCAAAGTATATGTTATCTGCCCCAAAGCCGGTGAACATTTTTGAGCAAACAAAAAATGAATGTGCGGGAGTTAAATGGATAAACGCCATTGACTCTTCAAATTCGGTGTCACCGGTAACCGTTGAAGGCAATTTGTATTTTGCGGGTGAGCGGGTTCCGCTCGAAGACCCCGAGGTAAAAGAGCGCTTGGAAAGAGAGCTGCAACTGAACACTTATTGGCATTCGAACACCATGATGGGTATGAAAATGGCTAACCGCTATTTTGGCGAAATAGAAAAATTGCTGAACGAAAACGGAGTGCCATCTGACTTTAAATATCTCGCCCTTATCGAAAGCGGTTTCAGAAACGAAGTATCGCCCGCAGGAGCAGTAGGTTTTTGGCAGTTGGTAAAAGGCACCGCTCAAAGTTTAGGACTACAGGTAAATAACGAAGTAGATGAACGCTACAACATAGAAAAGGCTACCAAAGCCGCCTGCGACTATCTTAAAGACGGCAAAGAAAAGTTCGGCAGCTGGACTACGGCAGCAGCCTCTTACAATCTTGGCAGACCTTCCATGGCGCAACGGATTAAAGACCAGAAGAGCCGCAATTTTTACGAAATGTATTTCAACCCCGAAACATCGCGGTATATTTTCAGGATGCTGGCAATGAAAATAATTTTCTCGAACCCCAAGCAGGCAGGGTTTGATTTGGAGACCAAAGATTTATACCAGCCCTATAAATACAAAGTAGTTGAAATTGATTCGGGCATAGCCGATGTGGCAGACTTTGCCGCCCGCTACGATTTAAAATACAAGCACATCAAGCTACTCAATACCTGGCTTCGCGAAGCGCAACTTACCAATAAGGAGCGCAGGAAATACCAAATCCGTATTCTGGAAATGAATTAGTGAATTAGTTAATCACTATTCACCTAACACTAATCACTATTTCCGCTATGTAGTCTTTTGGAAATTTATATTTTTGGCGTCCTAAAATTAAGGTGCGGTTGAGAAATGAAGGTTCAAAGAACCTGAATTTCGAAATTCCGATGAGTAAAACGATATCGGGAAGCTCACTTATAACGGTGCGGTAGCTCAGTTGGTAGAGCAATAGACTGAAAATCTATGTGTCGGGGGTTCAATTCCCTCCCACACCACGAATAAACCCTCTCTTTCTCCTATGAAAGAGGGGGTTTTGATTTTATGTTTGGGACACCATTTGGGACACTTTTCCCTCTGTTGCCCCTGTTTTATCACTCGCTCTAACTATAACAATTTGTTTCACCCCTGTATTGGTTTGAGTAAAATCAACTGAATTTAGTTTCGGTAAACTAATAACAGGCAACATGCTATTCGGTTTATAAAAGAACTGAAGGTAGGTACCGTAAACAACAATGAAGCTCACGGTTATCGAATTGAAAAATCTCCTTTTGGTGGAATAAAAGATTCGGGACTTGGAATTAAAGAAGGAGTGATAGAAGCTATTAAATGTTTCACCTATGTGAAAACGTTTTCGATGCCGTGGTAGCGTAACTTTAGTTTCTACTCATAGCAAAGAAAGACTTTACTCTATCCATTATTCCCGGAGTGTCATTAGTGAGCTTTTCGAAATCCTTTTCTGAAACATTTTGCAGTTTGTAAGGAAACTCTTTTGATAGTTTTAGTTTAACCGGACCTTCAAAAATATTTTCATACAAAAAAAATTCCGGGTTCGACTCGTATTCCTCAATAGTGTTTTCATTCTTCTTGTGATAATAAAACATGCTTGCCTCATCAGGTATTATTCCAAATACAGTAGTAAGCCGAATTTCAACGGAATGGTTTTCACCCGATGCATGAATAAGGCGATGATCATAAATCAGTGCTTCTCCTGCTTTCATCTTCAATTGAATCATCTTCTCCCATAATTGTTCCTCCACATTTTGAAACTCAGATGGAATATTAGCTGAACGAAAATTTTTCATCCACAAATGACTTTTTGGCATAATACAAATAGCGCCATTGTTCTCATTCACATCTACCAAAGGCACCCAGATATTAAATGAGCGGTATTTATTTTCATCTACAATATTCCAATCTTGATGCGGTTTAAGAGTGCCCTGTCCTCCTTTCCCTTTTGCAATAAAAGAACCTCCTAATGCGGTGGCATTACAAAATGTTTCTGCTATAGGTCGGGCAAATTTTTCTTTAATAACGTTATTCATTTTCATCCGCAAATCAATGTCAGGGAGATGAGCTGTGGCATACATTCCTTCTAAACTTTTCGAATGGTGCTGATAATAGAAATCGGTAAGCGTCAATACTTCAATCGTAGTTAAAAACGGAATAACTACATAGCCATTTTCTAACAATTGATTTTCTAAGGAAGGATTTTGAAGAATGGGTTTCATTGAAGTTTAAAAGTGCAATTTAATTATCGGGTATTTGAATGGTTCAAATTTATACTTATCCTGCTGAAGTATGGTTATTCGCGCATTTTGGGGCTGTTTTATACCCCATATTATTTTATTGACAAAATTCATCTCATTTTTAAATCAATCAAGTTAAATTTGACCAAAACAATTCTAACATGAGACCAGTAATGCGCGATGAGCAGTTGGAAAAACAGTTTCAGAAGAATGGATATGTGGTAGTTCCCTTCTTAAATGAGGATGAAGTAGAAAAGTTGAAAAAGGGATTTTTTGATTTGCTGCCAACCAGCGGAGGTAATATTACTGCCGATGATACAGGGGCAAGCAACATTATAACGTATGATTTTACTTTCATTGACAGGAACCCTGAATTTAAACAGGCGGTGTACGATAAAATAACTACATATTTTGAGCCGCATGTAAAAAAATGGTTGGCGGATTATCGTCCAATTATTGCTAATTACATTCGTAAGAACACAGATACCGGTGAAGTACCTTTGCATCAAAACTGGGCTTTTGTAGATGAAAGGAAATGCACTTCTGTTTCTATTTGGTGTCCGTTGGTTGATAGTAATGAAACGAACGGAACATTGCAGGTTGTGCCGGGCAGTCACAAACGTTACGGTGAAGTAAGGGGTCCCATGATACCTTGGGAGTTGGAAAGAATAAAGAAGGAGATTATTGATAAATACTTGGTGCCAATGAATATTAAAGCCGGTCAAGCGGTAATTTTAGATGATAGTATTGTCCATTATTCAGCATTGAACAAAACCAACGATTTGCGATTGGCTATCCAATTGATATTGGTCCCCACCGAAGAAAAATCGATTCACTATCACATGGATCCTTCCCGAAGTAAGGAACTAGTGCATGTGCTTGAAGTAGATACCGATTTTTACATGCAGTTCAATCCGTGGAAAAAACCGGAGAACGTGAAAGTGCTCAAATCTTTTTCATATCAACCTTTTGCTATGAGTGAGGCAGAATTCGGAAATAAAATTTTTAAACGGAGAATAGATGAACCTGCACCACTCTCATTTACCCAAAAAATAAAATCGCTGCTTAGTGTGGGGAGTTGATATATGGCTCAAGTAAAAATAATTACCGCAGAGCCGCTTTCCATAAAAGATTACTGGAAAGAGATTCTCAAGTTTCGCAGCCTCATTTGGATTTTTGCTCAGCAAGAGCTTAAAACTATGTATGCCCAAACGTACTTTGGAATTTTATGGGCGATTATACGACCCTTGATTACTCTGCTCATTTTTACTGTAATTTTTAAATTTTTTCTGAAAGTTCCTACCCAATCACCTTATTATCTTTTTGCTTTTGCGGGAATGATAGCGTGGAATTTGTTTTCAAATATTAGCAACAACGCATCGGCTGCTATTTTGCAAAAGCAGAATTTGATTCGTAAGATGTATTTCCCAAAACTTATTCTTCCTTTATCAAAAATCATTATTGCCTGTGTTGAAGCAGGCATATCAATTCTTATATTGTTCATATTACTTTTGATTGAGCGGGTTTCGCTTACCGGCAATTTATTGTCACTTCCACTTTTTATTCTTCTTAATATTATATGTGGCTATGCAGTAGCCATTTGGATGAACTCACTCAATATTCGTTTCAGAGATTTAAATCAAATACTTCCTACAATCATTGGTATAGGGGTTTGGGTAACACCAATTTTTTATCCAACTACCATTATTCCCAAGGGCTATGAATTTTTCGCTCATGCAAATCCCATGGCAGGAATTATCAAAGGATATCGGTTTGCGTTGCTTGGCGAACAGTTCCCCGAAGTATCTTATTGGTACTCCATAACGGCAATGCTGGCTGTAGGTTTAGTAGGAACCTGGTATTTTTGCAGAGTGGAAGATAATATGGTTGATTACGCTTAATGTTGCAAACATGGGATCTACAATTTTTAAAGACAAAGAGCTTCAAAAAATATTTGATATAAATGGATACGTTGTTGTTCCGTTTTTATCGGTTGAAGAATTGCTGCAACTACAACAATCGTATCAGACGGGCGATGAAAATATTACGGGAGGTTTTTACTCTACCAGTTTTAATGCTGACCCCGGAAAAAGAAAAGACTACAGCGATAAAATAGAAAGTGTTTTTTCAAGCAATGTTCAATCCATATTTAATCCCATAAAATCACTGGGTGCCTGTTTTTTGGTTAAGCAACCGGGTGCCCAAGGAGAGATGCCTATTCACCAGGATTGGACGGTTGTAGATGAGCCCAATTTTGATTCAGTTACTATTTGGGTGCCGCTACAGGATGTAAATGAACAGAACGGAGCAATTCAGGTAATTCCGGGAAGCCATCGTTTTTCTAATGTTTTGCGTTCTCCTTCTTTGCAGGATTCTTTTAAAAACATTCAAGCTGAGTTACGGAAAGATTTGAAGTTACTGCCAATGAAAGCAGGTGAAGCATTTATTTTTTCACAAGCACTGCTTCATGCTTCGCCCGCCAATCAATCTGCTGCACCAAGGGTTGCTGCAACTTTTGGTTTGATAGACGCTAAGGCGCAATTGATGTTTTACCATCGTAACGAGCAAGATAAAGTGGAGCAGTATTTTGTGAATGAAGATTTCTTTCAGCAGTACAACACGCAAATAGGTCAACGGCCGAGTTTTGGAAAACTACAGAAGATATTTGATTACCAGCAATCATTTATTTCAGCAGCCGAGTATCAAATTATGAAGCAAAAATTTGAACAATTAAAAGCAGAACAGATGTATAAAATGATTCCAATTTTTAAGGATGAAAATAAGCAGCAGTTTTTTGAAAAAGAAGGATATGCTGTATTCCCGTTATTGGATGAAACTGAAGTTGCTGAATTGAAAACCTATTACGAGACATTACAGTTGAAAGATGAAAATGGTTTTGGCTTTCATGTGAGTATGGACAACAGCGATAAAGATTTATGCCGCAAAATTAGAGAGAAGGTTTGGGGAGTTGTTCTGCCGCGCTTAAATGAACACTTAAAAGATTTTAAGCCCTTTGTGGCAAGCTATGTAGTGAAAGAAATTAATCCAAAAGGAGTGGTGCCAGCTCATCAGGATTGGAGCTTTGTTGATTGTGAAGCGGATGGGTATTCTTCAATTACTTGTTGGACGGCATTAGTGGATACTACTTTAGAAAATGGCTGTATGGGAGTTATTCGAGGCAGTCATAAATTTATGCAGAACCAACGTCCATCTCCTTCACCACAGTGTCCGGTTCCTTTAAGCAATCACATGTTCAGTATTTTTCCGTACTTACACACTATTGAAATGAAAGCCGGTGAAGTACTCATGTTTGACAATCGAACTTTTCACGCTTCGCCTCCTAACACTTCCGATGGTATTCGTTTGGCAGTAGGAGTGGGTGTAACACAAAAAGACGCGCAGTTGGTTCATTATTATCTGAAACCCGATGGCAGTTTTAAAACAATGCTGCGTTATAATGTAGATGAAGATTTTTATCTGAAGTATGAAAATTCCAAACTGTCGCGCATGTATAACGAAGGACAGTTAATTGAGGGCTATGGAGAACCTGTTGAAGTGCCTTATTCATTTCCTGATTATACCAGCGATGAATTAGTGAGTATGATTAAAGCAGCAGGTAATGAGTACAATATACCTATGACTGAGAAGCTGGCAAAATTATTTGGATACATGAATGCTCAACAAACAACAGAACCGCAGCCGGAAGTGAGTGTTGAGCCGGTAAATACAGAAGAAAAACCCCGCGAATGGGTATGGGTGGATGACAGAAATTTTTTCGAAAAGTATACGCCATTAAATATTGTTCGGGAGATAAAGAAAAAATTTGTCGGAGTTTAGCATTATTTTAATCAGCAGCTATGTTTCAATTTCCAGATAAAATGTTGCGAGTGTTTCGTGATGAAAACACGCAAAGCGAGTTTGAGAAAAACGGCTTTGTAATTCTGCCTTTCTATAACCACGAAGAAGTAAAAGAACTTAATGCCTTGTATCATCACCTTCATCCGCAGGACGAAAAGGGATTTTTTCCAAGCACCTTTTCAAAAGACAAAAAATATCGTTACGAAGCAGATGCTGAGATTAAGCGCATCGGGAAAAGAAGCATTGAAAAATATTGTCAGGATGTAAAGGTTGTATGCGGTTCGTTTATTGTAAAAAGTCCGGGTCGGGAAAGCGGCATGTGTGTGCATCAGGATATGAGTCTGATTGATGAAAGTCGATTTACCGGAATCAATATTTGGGCGCCCTTAGTTGATTTGACGATTGAAAACGGAGCTTTGTTTGTACTGCCAGGAAGCCACAGAATTTTCCCAACCTACCGTGGCAGTAGCATTCCCGAATTTTTTAGTGCGGTAATGGATGATATGATTGATTACCTGAAACCTGTGATAATTAAAGCGGGCGAAGCTGTCTTTTTTGACCAAAGCATAATTCATTTCTCTCCTCCTAACTATTCTGATAAAATAAGGATTGTAACCAATACTTATTTTACGCATAAAACCACGGAATACAGAACGTATTACTGGAATAAGGAAGAATACGGCAATGCCGTAGAAGCTTTTGCTCAGGAGGATGATTTTATGACGAATTTTGAACAGTTTGGAGATAACATTCGTGATAGACCAAAAGTTGGAAAATCTCTAGGGTTAGTGGATTACAACTTTCCTACAATTGACAAAATGTTTTTAGACAGTCGCTTTCAAAAAACAAATGCAAGAGAGTTGATTGATAAAGCTAAGCCTAATAGTGAAAAGGATTTACCGCAGAAAACAATCACTCAAGCGGATGTTCGCAATAAAAGTTTTTTTCAACGGTTAAAAAAATTAGTTGGATAAAATGAGTAAGCGCATTTTTAAAAGCGAAGAACATCAACGCATATTCGACAAGCAGGGATTTATTGTGCTGCCGTTTATAACTCCTCAGGAAGTTACACAATTGGATAAGCTGTTTGATGAACTTCACCCACAACTAAATGAAGGTGGATTTTTTAGCGGTAGTTACAGCAGCGATATTATTTACAAGAAAAAAGCAAGCGATGCAATTGTCAAGGTATTCAGTCGCGCTTATGAGGAATTGTTTGTTAACTACACTCCGTTTGGGGGAGCGTTTCTTTATAAAGTACCGGGCACTAATAGTGAACTGTGCGCCCATCAGGACTGGACTATTGTAGATGAAACACAGCACGTAGCCCTTAATTGCTGGGTACCACTCTGCGATGTAACGAAAGAAAACGGAGCGTTAAGCATTTTACCCGGCAGCCACTTCGATAATTTTAGTGTGATTCGGGCACCTACATTACCTTTCTTCTTTTCAGGTAATGATGATTTAGTATTGAACGAATTGGTACCTATGGAAATAAAAGCAGGAACAGTTGTTATACTGAACCAAAGCGTAATTCATTATTCACCTCCCAATAACAGCACTGAAATACGCAAAGCGATAACCGCTGGGATAAAAAGCAAAGGTGCTCAAATGTATTTTCATTATAAAATGCCCCATAAAGAAGAACTTGAAATCTTTGCAATGGACGATGATTTTCTCATCAGCTTTAAGGATTTTGGAAATGATATTGGTAAGCGACCATACTTAGGGAAAAGCGTGGGATTTAAGTCATATAAAATTCCGACTCTTTCCACTACCGAATTACCAATAAAAATAAGTGAAATGAAAGCTAAGGCAGGGTTTCGGTCGGCTACAGGTAAATCTATTTTTAGAAGACTATTAAAACGCTTTTTTTAGAAACTGAAATCAAAATCCAAAATTTTTAACTGTGGCTTGTACAGTTTGGTTGTTTGGGTCTATGTCTCTAGCTTTATACAAATAAAGGCGTGCACTGTCTTTTTGATTCATTTCAACGAATGTTCGACCGATATTGATATAGGGATCTGCCAAAGTTGGAAACTGAACTATTGCGTTTTTATTAACCTCAATAGACTGTTCATATTTTTTCATTAAAAAGTAGCCATAACTTAATTTGTTATATCCTTTATAATCATTGGGAACTTTGCGGATATAAATGCTGAAATAATTATTGGATTTTTCAAGATTGTTTTTTGTAAAATATAAATCCCCAAGATTAAAGTAGATATCAGGAAACAATGTATCTATAGTAAGAGCATATTCAAAATATGCTATGGCACTGTCCTGTTTATTCAAGCCCGAATAAACCCTGCCTATGTCATAAGCTACATTAAAAAAGGAAGGATAAATCTCCTTTGCTTTTTTAAAATGTACTAACGCTTCAGTAACTAAATCATTTTGAAAGGGTCCGTTTTGTTCACTTGAAGCATGTTGCATTAAATGAAGCGCCAAGAGATTATTCGCCTGAGCAGACTCGCTCACATATTTTATATCATGTCTAAAGAGAGTGAGATCATTGATCCAATCAAAGTTTCGCCTGATAGTAATAATGCTATATATGAAAACAAGTCCAACCACTCCATATCTCCAATAAATTTTTGTCTTCCCTAAATCGAAAGTCTTCAAATTCATCCCTGTTGTAATAAGCAGTATATATCCTAAAACGATACTGAAACCCAAAGTCGGGATAAATAAATTTCTATCCGCTAACATACCTGGCATGTAAATAAAATACGATGAAAAAGTAGCTATGCTTATGAGGTAAACTAAAAGACCAAAAGATAAAATGGGGTGTCGCCTTAAACTCCAGACGGATAAGGCAGTAATAATACCGAAAAGGGCCAAAGAGATTAGGGCTAATGGCTCATAAAATTTAGTTGGTTTTATTACGGAGTATCCATAGTAAAAACACATTGGATAAGGGACAATTGTCAATTTTAGATATTTAAGCAGAACAACCAATGATGTGCCGATTCTTGTTTGCTGGTCATTTTTTGCGGTTACGGGTACCTCAACAAAATGAAGTGGACGATCAGTACTTTGTGGTAGAAAACTTGCGTCTAAGTTATTGCTTGCAACACTCAGGTTGGTCAATGTAGTTGCAATTTGCTGCTTATTGTGGTTATCTATACTACTAACAAATGGATGAGTGATTGTGAGTAAAAAAATTACTGTGAAGTTAAGAATTACAGCAGAGCGATACAAGCGCCTATTCAACAATAATAAAGTAATAAGAAATAGTGCTATAGTTACATTCCCACTAATTTTGTTGATGGGAATCCCCATAGCAAAATACTCAACAAAAAAATAAACTACCTCAAATACTAAAGATACTACAATCAGGATTGGTACGTATTTCGACTTTAAATTCCATGCTAAGCCCATCATTAGTCCGTACGCAAAAATCTGAGGAGGGAAAGAGGAGAACTTGATTACGATTAAAATGTAAATGATCAGATAAAGAAGGGTTGCCAGCAAAATTTCAAACTTATTTTTTGACATGACTACCATCGTTATCAAAATGATGTAAATAAAATTTTGCATCGTTTCGCCATCTATCTTATCAATTGCGGACAAATAATACGCGGAAAACAACACAAGTGGAAAAACCAGCAAGGTTGAATCCCGCAAAAAAATCCAAGCAATACCAACCATATAAAAAGCAGACAACACAATCAGCATAACTGAATTAGTCACCCGATGCAGAAGAAAAAACAGAAGGATTGATAAAATAAAAGCTAAAAACCAATGCCCCAATTCAAATTTCTGATGGGCTCTGATTAAGTCAAGTTTAGATTTCCAATTAGACACAGTTCTCTCCCACACATACTGCTGAGGAACAAAATTTTTTTTAATTAAAGTAAAAAAAGCATGCCATTGAAAATGTCTCAAACATTGAAGAAACAAAACAAACGTCAGCCCCGAAACAATGAAACCTAATTTATCAAGAGGATTTTTAACGCTTAATAAAGGGTATAGAGGAATTAAAAGTACTGCAAGAACCTGCAAAAGTTGAGATAACTTCAAAGGTCGTATTAAAACAAGAGCTACGGGAATTAAAACGGCAAATGAAACTATAGATTGTTTTGATAAAACACCCAATACAAATGCGGCTGTAGTGGGTATTAGCCAGTACCATTTTTGTTTATCTACGAATTTTAATGCGCTGAACAATGAAAATAATCCAAATAGAAGAGCCAGTAATTCATCTCGACATTTTATACTGGCAACAACTTCGGTGTGTATAGGATGCACGGCAAAAAAAAGAGCGATTATAAAAGCAAATTGCGGAGATAGTTCTCTAAAGAGAGATAAGAGCGATTTGTATAAAATAAAAATAAGCAACACATACAATAACAAATTTATTGTATGACTTACCACAGGGCTCTCTCCGAATAATTGATGCTCGATAGAAAAAGTAGCTAAGACCACAGGACGATATTCATAGGCATAACCCATATCATCGCTGTAATACGGCATTTTAAAAATTTCCGGAATTGCGCCTATTCCCTTCGATGTTAATTTATGATTCCGCGTTACCAACTCATCATCCAAATTGTACCCATTGAAAAGGGTATTAAAATAGAGGAGCAATACAAAAAAAGCCAATACACGAGTGGGGTGAAGTATTACCCATTTCAATATTCGACTATGCTTTGGAGCATTTGCCTTACTTGCCATTATAGTTGGTTCTGTGTGATCTCCAAACCGATAAAATTATATTTCTGACCTAACAATCACATTTTCGAAAATAATTATTTCTGCTAATCAAAATCGGAGGTATAATAGAACCGGAGATACTTTTGCGATTACATTGAAGTTGCCCTTTGGTGAACTTCAATCGGTGATTGAAAATCCGATTGCTCCCCATAAGCCGGTTCAAATGGTATATCCTCAACTACTACTGTGGCTTTGGGGGTTTTCATTTTTAATTGACTTAAAAAGAATTTTTTGAGATGGTATAGGTTATGATTTGCGTACGCACTGAACTCCGGATTATGTTGTTTAAATCCTGCAAGTATATCTGCCAACATAGAGATAGCACGAATCATAAACTTGGGGATAAAAGAAACTTTGTCAACTGTAAATTTCATTTTCCACGACTCGGGCAAAACAGGCATGAGTCTAAAAATTACTTCGTAGGCTTTGTATTTATCCATCAAATCTTTATCCTTTACGTTTTCAGTATTTCTGAAAAAATAAAAGTCTTCTCCTTCATTAATTTTTCTGACTTGCTCTTGATTAATCGTACCGTTTTTTTCTGCCTGAAGCATCATTTCTGTACCCGGTAAATAGCAAGTCCAAAAAGTTTGAATTCTTTTAGGATGCGTTTTTGCGTATAAAATTCTTGCATTTTCTTGTGCTATTACAGGCTCATCGGGCAAGCCAAACATGTGGTCAACCTTAGCGTGTAAGCCGTACTTGCGCATCGTATTCAAAGCTGCTTCCACATCTTCAGAACGCTCGTAGCGCATTAAACTATCTTTTTTAAAAGTTTCATCCATGCTTTGAACGCCCATCTGAATCCACTCGCAACCGCTTTCTTTTAACCACTTGGCTATCTCTTCATCCATATAACGTGGATGAGTAAGTATGTTATAAGGAATACCTATTTCGCGTTTGTATTTATCCGAAAATTCATGTAACCATTTTTTGCTGGTAGCAAAAACGTCATCCTGGAAGTCAATTTTTTGCAATTTGTATCTTCGTTTTGCAATTTTCAATTCCGCAATCACATGATCAACGCTCCGCAAGCGCACATACTTTCCGCTTTTTTCTTCAGGCAGCTTGGCAAAAAAATTATTGAAACAAAAAGTGCATCGGTAAGGGCAGCCCCGTGACGCCATAATGAGATATAAATCTCCTAATCGAACATGTTCCTCCCAAAGAGGTTTGTCGCAAAAAGGCAGGGTATCTAAGTCCTGCATAAATCCTTTTTGCAAACCTGAAATTACCATCCCCTCTTTGTTCTTAAATCGGGTGTTGTAAACAGGAACAGTATAATTATCCGATGCAATATTTTTAAGAATTTGTGGAAAGGCTTCATCGCCTTCACCAACCACCACAAAATCTACCTGAGGTCGTGCAATTACTAAATTGGGAACTGCCGAAGGATGTACCCCGCCAAAAATCGTTTTTACGTTTGGATTTATCTCCTTCGCTTGCTTGGCAATATCAAGCATCCACTGGTAAGTAGAAGTTAACGCACCAAAAGAAATAACATCCGGCTTTTGGTCTTTAATGGCTTGTATAACGTTATGGGTATCGTCAAAAAACGGAGATATAGACGGAAATTCAAGATTAAATCGGTCATGAAATAACGAGGCACTGAATGCCAACCCCACTTGGTGTCCCTCACGTTTGGCAATAGAACTTATCTGGCTTATGCCAAGTTGTTCTGTGCCAAGTCCTACAAAAGTGATTTTAAGTGGTCGCATTTTATTTTATACGGGTTTGTATATCTTGTTCTAAACTTAAAGTTTATTTGTTGTGTTCAAAGTTAGCTGAACTAAGTTAACATACAACTGTAAATATGGTAAGCAGAGAAATAGTATTAACCGTTTCGGAGTTCAAAAACAAATATCTGATTCGGAATACTCCAGTTATTATTTCTGGATTAACGAATGATTGGCCGGCTACAAGAAAATGGGATCATAAATTTTTTGTGGATACTTACGGAGCACAAAAAGTAGGTTACATGGAAATAACCAACCGAGAGAGCAACGCAAACACCTACCGAGAAACCGATTCAGGAAAAATGGAAGTGGAGAAAATAATCTCTGCAATAAATAGCAAGGGAATCTTATCCAACTATACTCTTGCTTCGCCTATTGAAGACTTTCCCGAATCAATAGGGCGAGATTTTAAATGGCCTTTTTATGCCGATGGTTATAAATTTAAACGTAACAGAATTTTTATTGGACCTGAAGGATTGGTTACTGCCTTACATCAAGACTTACCCGAAAATTTTTATGTAGTCATTCGTGGCAAAAAACATATTACTCTATATCCTCCAACAGATAGAAAATATCTATATCCCAATAGTATTTTCACCAAACATCCAAATTTTTCCCAGTTCAACCCCGGTAATCCCGATTACGAAAGATTTCCAAACGCAAAAAATGCACATCCGGTAGAAGTGTATTTAGAAGAAGGAGATACTCTTTACATCCCTTCGCTTTGGTGGCACTACATTCGCAATACTGAAAAATCTATTGCTATGAATTTTTGGTGGAGCGTAGGTTGGAAAGTAGGTATAGCATGGGGCATGGCTACTTATAAAAAGTTGCGAAATTTGTAAAAATGGGCTATGGAGAACCGTCTATAAACTTAGCTTATTAGCTTTTATATTGGTGTTTGGTAAGACTATGGTTTTTGTAACCATAGGTATTCCCAAAGAGTCGTCTATCCAATATTGCGCTTTGTTTAATACAGATACAACCACCTTCAAAGGCAACTTCGCCTTGCCCACAACGGGGATTCGTTCAATAATTGTATCAGTAAACGGAGTGAATCCAAATCCGTTTTTACCTGGCAGGCAATATTCTTTAAACTGCGAAGCCATGTCTAGAGCATGGTCTTTTTTTCTATTTAAGCGAATGACTCTTTTGCCAATGACAGTATTTTTTGAATCCTTGACTTCGAACGTGGTAACATAATCTCGACATTTAGAAATTTTGTGTGGTATGCCCGTATTGACCCACGAAATTTGAATATAGTCACCTTCCAATTTTGCCTGAAGTCCTGAGAGTAAATTTTGATTGTACTGTTCACTTTTTTTGCCAGAATCATCGTGTCTCCAATAATAATAATGAGTAGCAACTCCGTTTTTATATTCCAGGTGACAGCTGTTACAAGTAGTTTTTGGTGAAATAAGTTTTGCTTGCATAGCTTCTTTTAATTCTTTACATGGATCGGCATGGCAGGAAGCGCACATTAAATCAGAACTTAAAAATTTCGAAGCCATTGGAAAACAATAGTCTTTACTTTTTCTGTTTTCAGGCTTCTCTTTAAAATCAGCTCCGGCTACAACATGATCACCTGCAAAATGACAAGTTATACAATCAACTCCGGAAATAAATGAAGAGGTATCAGTTCTTGCCATAGGATTATTAAATACTTCAGAATGAAAGGAAATTATGGAATCCAAGTCAGCAACTTGATCGAACCCTTTATAGTTTTCTTGAAACAATGTTTTTGAGGCGTGGCAGTTAACGCACATTGTATTCACATTTCCATTTACAAAATCTGTATAGGGCTTTTCATGAAAGTTAGGAGCGTTTACATCTTTTTGGTGTTGTAACAGTACGTGAAAAGTATTTGAATGTGGTCCATTTTTTTCCTCGTTATATTCATTAGGGTGGCACGTAATGCACTTATTCAAAATCTCATTTCGACTTAACCCCTCGTATAGTTGCTTATCTGAATTAGCAGATTGAGATGAGGTGCAACTACGGAGAGTAGTAAACAACACACCCGCAATAAATATTGCGATAACGAGTTTGCCTTTTTTTAACTTTAATAGATAATGCATATTGAGGAACGAATATAAAAAGATGCTGGTTGTAGAAGATGGGCTATGTTTTTCTCAAGATTGCTAAAACAAACTTAAGCACTTTTTAGAGTAAGAATAAAAGCCCAGAGGCAACCTCCCTTTATTTTTTAAGCAGTTTTTTTATTTCTTATTTTCACCCATAGAGAATGATGTTTCATTTTGTTCATCTTGAGTAAAAATTTCTTTGTCTGCTATAGCTGGTCAAAGCGATTTGAGAAATAAAAACTTTTTGACTACACGATTTTTTTATATCGCCCAAATTATTTCCGTATCGCTATTGTTATCGCTTGGCCTATGCGTAATTATTGACCCTGTTTGGGGATTTTACGAATCGTTTATGGCGTTAATGGCAAGCACAAGCATAGATGGAGTGCTGGTTACAGAAAACTACCACATGGGTATGAACCCCGTGTTGAAATTGCTTTCTTTTTTGCACGTGCATTTTACTTCATATCCATGGACAGCTGTTGGTGTTTTGCTAAGTTGGGTAATTGTTCAAGCGATTGCCTTATTCCTAGTACTAAAGCGGCTTTATCCTAAAACGGTGACTATTAAAAGGTCAATTATAGCATGGCTACTTTTAATGTTTTTGGTATGGATTGTTTCGTTTATTGATTTATCAATTACCGGAGTAGGTATGCTGCTCACCTCTTTATCATTCTTAGGGGTATGGTATATATACAATCATGTTAGCAGCAAATTGTCTTTTTATAGTGCTTACTTTTTTTTAAC
>JBKJJB010000031.1:0-3683 GCA_046598235.1 Chitinophagales bacterium | reverse complement strand
ATTGCTGCAATCGTTTGCCGATAGAATTCTATTAGATGTTCCTTGCTCGGGCTTGGGTGTACTGCGAAGAAAGCCCGATGCCAAGTGGAGCCTTACACCTAAGTTTGTGAATGAACTGAAACAAACACAATCGCAGATTTTAGATGAATACGCTCCTATGCTTAAGAAGGATGGTGTTATGGTTTATTCTACTTGCAGCATCCTTCCTTCTGAAAACGAAGGACAGATAAAAAAGTTTTTAGAGAGAAATAATGGCTTTGAATTACTCGAAGAAAAAATCCTCTCTCCTGCCGAAACCGGATTTGATGGATTTTATATGGCGAAGATGAGAAGGGTGTAAAGTGATTAACGCTGCCTAACAAGCGGGCACGGGGTAAATCCTCCTCCCTGCCCGTTCCGTTCAGGCGGGCGTCTCGCGCAAAGCCGCGAGCCACCTTCCCGAAACAAATTCGGGACAAGCTCTCCAGAGGAGGACAAACAGCCGCCTACGCGCTCACTTGTCCCCCGCTGGCGGGGGTAGGGGGTGGATGTATTTACTTTCTTTTATGTGAACCTCCAGCTTGTTAGACCTTCTAGGTCTTTGAGACATGGAAAGTCTGGCACAATGTTCAACAAATCATCATCAACCTATGCTGCCCGTATTTTTCCTTTGGTGCACGATGAATACAAGGAAGAACCTGAATTTCGGGATGATCAACCGCTAACCTCCATAGGTGACCAGTGCCTAAGCTTATTGGCTGTGCATCAGCGTTAGCCTGATAGTGCAGGTCAAAGAAATGTTCACTTAAGTAAGATTCAAACCCTTCCTCTGCTCCACTATATAGTTTTTTGAGTTGCTCGCGTATTTCCGGAATAAGCACTTTCTTTTTGCCTTGTGCGTTTGGCAATATTTCACTCGGCTCGCCATAGTAAGTGCATAAAAAGGTATCGGTTGGTATGGGAGAGCGGTCTACATGAAAAGAATAAACATCGGTTTGGAAAAACGGGTAGGTATCATCTCTATCATAATACTTAATTACATTTAGCGTGGGCGATGCGCCATGAGCTTTCAATAAGTTCCAATCATTTAAAAGTATCTCACGAGCCATTTGCCCCTGTGCACTCAACTTAAGTTCACAAAGGTCCTCAGGTTCAATGGCAGCTATGTTTCCGTTTAGCTCAACCTTGCTGACAATTTCAGAAAAATCACCCGCCAGTTTACGAGTCCAGCAAATTGCATTTAGTTCTCCATAAAATGGCGTAGAAACAAGGTCTTGAAAATTTGTGACACAGTGAATTTGATTCTCAGCAGCAGATATATCTGGCATAATGGTTAGTAAAAGTAGGGAAAACTATCTGAGTCTCCCGCCTCATGCCATAGCTATGGGGATACGCGATTTAGTTTAGTCTTTCATTTTCGCAGGGGTCCAAGACGAGAGACTCTCGTTTATTTCTGCATTTCTGCAACCAGAAATTGAATTGCTTCTTTAACTTTTGGAATTTCCTCGGTGGCGAGCTTGTAAACCATAGTATAATCTACTCTAAAATATTCGTGAGTAACAAGGTTTCTAAAATCAACTACATCGCGCCAGGGAATCGGTTGGTTTGATTTTGCTAAAGTTTCTTTAGAAGTTTTATTTATTGCTTCTCCGATAATTTCCATTACTCGTTCTACAGCATATTTCTTTTCAGTGTTACGGTAAAATGAATCAGCATTAACACCCTTCAAAATTTCTTCCAAATCGGAAATACACTTGATGACGTGTTGCAGGCGTTGCAGGTCACCCAATTTTTCTTTCATAGATAAGTTGCTTCTCGCGGTTAATTACTTCTAGTAAAGATGGGTCAACCCATTTCACTGAAACAAAATCAATTTCTTTGTTCAATTTCTCTTTCAATTCTCTCCATGCAGATACATAACCCCATCCGATATGTTGAGAATAGTCCCAGTCAATCAATAAATCAATATCGCTTTTTTCATCTGCATCTCCACGCGCATACGAGCCAAATACATAAGCGCGTAAAATCGGCTTATCAGCAAAAAAGTTACTTATGATTTGTTGCTGTTGTTCGGTGAGTTTCATATTTGCGAATGTAAAAATTATTTTACCGAAACTTTCAGATGATAATACTTGATTTAGGTTAACAGTTGCAAGTAATAGTTTACTAACCGGCTGGTGGTTTACCTG
Source organism: Chitinophagales bacterium (assembly GCA_046598235.1). GTDB lineage: Bacteria > Bacteroidota > Bacteroidia > Chitinophagales > LD1 > Bog-950. The sequence goes on along the minus strand of JBKJJB010000031.1, from coordinate 1,515 downwards.
CCGTAATTATTTGGTTGGGTGAGACACTCTTAAATAAGAAAATACCTAGTCCCTATCGACATTTCTGGCACAAGTTTTTGTAACGCAAGTAAATTACTAATCGCAATCGTACCCCAGCGAAGTAGTATAGCGGTAAGCCTGGGTATATGAATCATCCGAAGCAAAATCCTTTTTGCAAAGTTCAATATCCTTTTGAGGATAATTATGACACTCAGTGCATTGCTTGCAGGAGTTTGCCGATAGTATCAGTAACAAAGAAACGCTTAGTATAAATATTGCCTTCATAATGGGTTTTCAAAATTATTTTCGAATATAAGAAAGTGTTTTGCTTTTGTGCAATTCAAACTTTTTCTATTTTCAGCGCACCATAAATTACCGACACACTTGAAAGTTTTTACCCGTTCTGTTTTGCCATTGTTAGTGTTCTTATTGGTTGGTGTCTTCACCAACCAAATGCTATCTGCGCAGGATATTCACTTTAGTATGTTCTATGCCAGTCCACTCAATTTAAATCCTGCGCTTACAGGAATAAACGAGGGCACTTATCGCGCAGCGGGAATTTATCGCAATCAATGGCGCAATGTCTCCACTCCCTTTACTACTTACTCTGCTTCGTTCGATATTAAATTGCTTCAAACAAAATTGCCAAATGATATTTTTGGTGTGGGCGGCATGTTTGTTGGCGACCAAAGCGGTGACGGCAAACTATCTATGAACAGCGGAATGCTTTCTGCCGCGTTTCATAAAGGCTTAGATAAAAACCACAAACACTTCCTGGGCATTGGTATTCAACTCGGCTACACGCAAAAGAGTTTAAAGTGGCAGCAGTTGGCTTTCCCCAGCCAATTCAGCAATGGCGATTTTAATTTGAATCAATCAAACGGAGAAAATTTCGGTAAGCCAAACGTTGGCTACTTCGATATGCAGGCGGGCTTGCTTCATCAATCTACTTTTAATGATTGGTTTAGCATGATGACAGGCTTTACGGTTTATCATTTAGTTCAGCCCAAAGAATCTTTCCTTAATCAAAAAGTAACACTCCCTATGCGCTTTACCGTGCATGAAGGTTTGCGGTTTAAGGTGATAAAGAATTTTTACATCACTCCTAATTTCATATTCCAATATCAGAACAAAGCGCAGGAAATAAATTTTGGAACGAGTTTCGAATATCATATTCCCGCAGGCAAATCAGAGTTTATAGGAAGTATAGGTGCATGGTACCGTTTGAAAGATGCAGCTATCATCAGTACAGGAGTAGAATATTATAAAGTGCGCGCCATGTTTGCTTACGACATTAATGCATCAAAACTAAATCCTGCAACCAATGGTAGCAGAGGCGCATTTGATCTGGCAATTATTTATACCGGATTTATTAAGACAAAGAGTTTGAACTATCCTGTTTTGGTTCCTTGTCCGATGATGTAAAGGGTGAGTGGTAAATAGTAAGTAGCAAGTAGTATAAATTAAAGTAGGAATTTGTAACAGGAATAAAGATGAAGCTGCATATAAAATTAT
>JBKJJB010000388.1:0-4977 GCA_046598235.1 Chitinophagales bacterium | reverse complement strand
TCTGCACAAACTGCCGAGGCAAGTTTAAATTCAGATATGCCTAAAGTATCTGCAAAAATTGAAGTTGCCCCTCCTTCTGTTGACGGCAAAGAAGTAGTAATAGCTTTTATAAACACCGCTGAAAAGCCCGTTGCCATTTTTGCAGGACCCAAAGAAAACATCCGCAAACCCAGAATTGAAACTTATGGAGGGTTAAGCAAGAATCAAAAGTTTTACATGCACGAAAATGAAGTGGTATGCTTGATGGCTGCCGATAATACGCCTAAGGCATGCACGGTTATTAAGCCGGGTGTTACAATGGTAGAAGTAAATTCTTCTGCCACCTTAATTTCAAGTAAGTAAAATTTCGATTCTCTTCTTTCAAAAACAGAAATGCCGCCAATATTAGCGGCATTTCTGTTTTATATTCGCGGTTCTAAATTCAATACATGAAAAGAACCTACGCACTTGTTATCGCCATAAATCTTTTGTTAGTCATTTGCGTTGGTGCTTTGTGGTTTCATTTTATTAAAGAAGAAATATCCACTTCCTCAAAGATGACATCGCTTTATGGCAATGGCGGAGAGGATGACCCAAATGAAAGAATGACTTATGATTTCTATCGTCTTAGAAATCCGAACACAGGGTTGGTTCCAATTGATATTCGCAAAAAAGAATTGGCTTTTGCTGCTACGCTGCCGCATAGAAATGAATCACGCAGTATTCAGTGGCAAAATAGAGGACCTTACAATTTGGGTGGAAGAACCCGCGCTTTATCTCTTGATGTAACTAATGAGAATATTATACTCGCGGGACAAGTAAGCGGAGGAATGTGGCGCAGCACTGATGGCGGAGCCAGTTTTACTAAATGCACTCAACCCGGGCAATTGCATTCGACTACTTGTGTGGTGCAGGATAAGCGAGCCGGAAAAACAAATGTGTGGTATTACGGAACGGGGGAGCATTACGGTATTGTAAATGCAGCGGGTTTTACTTCACGGTTTAGCGGAGATGGAATTTTTAAATCAACCGATGCAGGAGTTACATGGACGCAACTGCCTTCAACTGTTTCTAACTCACCCACTACACTTTATCAGATGCGCGATTTTGATTTTGTATGGGAAATGGCAACTGATGCTTCCAATCTGGTTGAAGATGAAGTATATGCTGCGGTTGCAAATGGAGTATGGCGCAGCATCAATGGCGGAACATCTTGGACTCCCGTTCTTGGTTTAGATACAAGCATTACTCAAATTTCAGAATACTCTGATATTGTTATTACATCAGCAGGTGTTTTGTACGCTGCTATTTCAAGCGAAACACCTGGCAGAGGAATATGGAGAAGCGATGATGGAATTACATGGACTAATATTACGCCCACAGGTTTTGCTGCTTCTTACAGAAGAATTGAAATCGGCATTGCACCAAGCGATGATACACAGGTTTATTTCATTGCTGAAACTCCCGGTACAGGAAATACCGGTCATTCATTGTGGAAGTATAAGTATGTTTCGGGTGATGGCTCAGGAGCGGGTGGAAAATGGGTGAACAGAACTGCCAACATTCCCGATGAGCATTGCACCGGTTATTTCAATTTCGATTTCAGAGAGTATAACTCGCAAAACTCGTACGATATGTTTGTGGCAGTTCACCCAACAGATACTAACCTTCTGTTTTTAGGAGGCACAAATATTTATCGCTCGTATGATGGCTTTACTACAGCCGCTTACGATTGGATAGGAGGTTATCAATGCGATTCGAGCCGATTGTCGAATTATGTTTATCCGAATCATCATCCCGATCAGCACAAACTTCTTTTTCTTCCTTCTAACAATAACACAGTTATATCAGGAAATGATGGCGGGCTGATGAAAACAACTGACATCACAGCTTCCTCGGTTTCATGGCAGTTGATGAACAACGGCTATAACACGGGGCAATTTTATACTTGTGCCATTGAGCCGGGCAATACAAGTAACGAAATTATAATTGGAGGCTTGCAGGATAACGGAACTTATTTCACCAATACTGCCAACTATACTAGGGACTGGCACAAAACTTTTTATGGCGATGGCTCTTACTGCGCAATTACGCATGGTCGCTCCGATTACTACCTCAGTATTCAGCAAGGGAAAATTTATAAACACCAGGTAAATGACACAGGTGGGGTGAATAATCTTTACACGCTTATTGACCCTACGGGCGGAACTAACTACCTGTTTATTAATCCCTTTATTATGGATCCGTTTGATGATGATGTAATGTATATGGCAGGTGGAAGAAGTATTTGGCGGAATGATTCTTTATCTGCTATTCCAATGACGGGCGATGAATATAGTACCGTTTCGCAAGGGTGGAGAAGGCTTGCAGGAACTTCACTAGGCAGCAGTTTTACTGCACCACGCTATACTTCGTTGGATATGAGTGAAGCGAATACGAACATTCTCTACACCGGAACCGATGATGGCAAAATATACCGCATGGATAGTTGCAGAACAAATAATGCTACGTTGAAAACGAATGTAACAGGAGCAGGTTTTCCTGTAGGTGCTTATATAAGTTGCGTGGAGGTTGACCGTCTGAACCATAATAAAGTGCTTGTTACTTTTTCAAATTATGGAGTAAAGAGTATTTTTTATACCAGCGATGCAGGAGCTAATTGGACAGAGGTTAGTGGAAATTTAGAGGAGAATAATGATGGCAGTGGCAACGGACCTTCGGTAACATGGGCACATATTTACAACGATGGAGTTTCTACCAAATATTATGTTGGAACCAGCATAGGATTATTCTCTACTGATAATTTGAATGGCGCGAATACTATATGGGAACAGGAGGGAGCGAATACTATTGGCAATATGGTTATCAATATGATTACCTCCCGCATTTCAGATAATACGATTGTAGTAGCTACGCACGGCAATGGAATTTATTCTAACAAAATATTTACTCCTTCTTCAGTGAGCGATGTTGCTAAGGATGCTTTGACTTTTAACTGCTACCCAAATCCTTTTACCAATAGCGTAACGATAGAAGTGAAAGGGGAGAGTAGAGGAGATATGGAAATAAACATATTTGATATAAGCGGAAGATCAGTAAGAAGAATCAGTGAAGCAAATTCTAAGAAAATAGTTTGGGATGGAAAAGATTTCAGTAATAACCCTTGTACAGCAGGAACTTATTTTGTTGCACTGCACACTAATGGGAAAACGAAAACTCAGAAGATCATTAAGCTGTAATTACAACTTATAAATAGAAAAGACTACAAAAGAATAAACAATATCTTCACCTTAAATTCTTTTTTTGCTGAACAAGCTTTTCAATTTTTTTGACGGATGGAAAGCACCATCATCTATAACCGATTTCAGTTTGATGGCGGTGGATTTGCATTCACACCTTATTCCCGGAATTGATGATGGAGTAAAAACTTTAGAAGAGTCGTTAGATGTTCTCCGACAATTTGAGCAGGTAGGTTTTAAAAAAGTAATTACTACGCCTCACATAATGGCAGGAGGATATGACAATACCTCCGAAATAATTCTGAAAGGAAGAGATAAAGTGCGTGAAGCTATTAGGCAGGCGGGAATCAATCTTCAATTTGATGCAGCGGCTGAATACTATTTGGATGAAACCATGTATGAAAAAATAGAAAAGAAAGACTTACTTACTCTTGGAGGTGATTATATTTTAATGGAACTTTCTCTTTCTGCCAAACCAAGTAACGTTGCCGATATAGTTTACAAACAGCAGTTGGCAGGTTATAATGTTATACTTGCACATCCTGAACGCTATCCGTATTATTACGAGAAGAATTTTGATAGTTACAATGAACTAAAAGACCGTGGTATTTATTTTCAGATCAATATGATGTCGCTTATAGGCAGATATGGAAAACAAGCGAAATCAGTTGCTGAGAAAATGATTGATGAAAATATGGTTGATTTTGTAGGAACTGATTTACACGGTATAAGGCATGTACCATTCATCAAAGATTGCTTGAAGGAAAATCACTTGGAAAAACTTTTCACTAGCTACAAATTATTGAATAAAAACTTACTGTAAGCAATGCCATTTATTGATACCGGTTTCACGGGGCTAAAAATTTTTGAACCCCGTGTTTTTGTTGACAGTCGCGGATATTTTTTTGAAAGCTTTAATAAACTCGCCTTTGATGCAGCAGGAATAAAAACAGAGTTTGTTCAGGACAATGAGTCAAAGTCGCAACGCGGTGTATTACGCGGGCTGCATTATCAATTGAACCCAATGGCGCAAGCGAAATTAATTCGCGTAGTAGAAGGTGAAGTATTGGATGTGGTTGTAGATATACGTAAGGGTTCTCCAACTTTCGGACAAAAATTTACAATACTTATTTCCGCTGAGAATAAAAAACAACTCTATATACCTCATGGGTTTGCGCATGGATTTTCCGTGGTAAGCGAGACGTGTATTTTTCAGTATAAGTGTGACAATTACTATTCGAAAGAAAGTGAGGGCGGAATTATTTTCAACGACCCGGCATTGAATATTGATTGGGGCATTGATCTTTCTACGGCTGTTGTATCTGATAAAGATAAAGTGCTTCCTCTATTTAAAGATTGCACGAATAATTTTGTATTCTAATCATGAAGAAAGTATTAGTTACCGGAGCGCATGGGCAAGTTGGAACTGAGTTGAATTTTCTTTCCTCACTTTTAGAAACTCACTCCTTTACTTTTTTAGATAGCCATAGTCTTGATATTACAGATGCCAAGGCTGTAAATGATCTTTTATTGAAACATAAGTTTAACGTAGTTATTAATTGCGCGGCTTATACAGCAGTTGATAAAGCGGAATCGGAGAAAGAGCTTGCCTTTAAAGTAAATGCAAATGGAGTTGGCAATCTGGCTAAAGCCTGTAAACAATTCAATTCGAGACTGGTTCATATTAGTACTGATTATGTTTTCAATGGCATTCTTTCCCGTCCCTATATGGAGGAGGACTTAACAAATCCGCTTTCAA
>JBKJJB010000231.1:0-4984 GCA_046598235.1 Chitinophagales bacterium | reverse complement strand
AGATATCTTAAACCTTACAAAGGATGGACGAATCTTTTTATTCATCCTCCACATGATTTTAGTATTGCCAACGCAATGGTTACTAATTTCCATCAGCCAAAGTCAAGCTTATTGATTATGGCTGCTGCATTTGGAGGGTACGATTTAATTATGAAAGCATATCAGGTAGCGATAAAGGAAAAGTATAAATTCCTAACCTACGGAGATGCAATGTTGATTCTGTAATTTACTTTGCCATCAGCAGTAAAAACAAAAGCCACTCTTTCAAGTGGCTTTTGTTTTTTGGTTTACTGCTAACAGTAAAACTCAATGTTCATCTTCATTAAAGAAGAAATCTTCTTTAGTAGGGTAGTCAGGCCAAATGTCATCAATACCTTCGTACATTTCTCCGTCATCATCTAATTCCTGCAAATTTTCTATCACTTCAACAGGTGCGCCTGAACGAATTCCAAAATCAATTAATTCGTCTTTGGAAGAAGGCCAAGGTGCATCTTCAAGATAGGATGCTAATTCAAGTGTCCAGAACATAAGCTAATACGCTTTTTTTATATCGCGCGCAAAAGTAAATTTTTCCATCAAACAACAAACCTCTGTAATTTTATTTGTGGAAAATGATATGAACAATAGCATTTCCTGCTTTCTGTGGTTCATCTTATTCGAAACCAATTCTAGCTCAAAAAAGAAAAAATAGAAGTGATATTTTATAGACAATGACAACGATTTCAACAATTTAAGTCTTTAAACAATTTGTGAAGTCAAGAGGATTCAGATAAGTTTGGCGGCATTAAATTTTGATTTTGGCAAACGGAAAAGGAACCTCTTATTTTTATGCAATTTTTGGCATTGCACTAGTTTTGTTTGTACTGGGAGTGGCTGCTGTGTTGGTTATTGAGGTAAAAAAAGTCTCTACAAATTTTAAAGAAAACCTCACTGTAGAGGTAGTGCTGAAAGATATTGGCGATTCTGCGCTGGTGAAAAATCTTCAAACCTCAATTAAAGGCAAACTGTATGTAAAAGACATTCTCTACATATCGAAAGAAGAGGCGGCAAAAATATTGCAAAAGGATTTGGGAGAAAATTTTATGGACATACTTGGCTATAATCCTCTGTATGCTTCGTTTAATTTGAATTTATTCGAAAACTACGCGAATAAAGACAGTTTCGAAATTATTCGAACCGATTTGAGTAAGATAGCAGAAGTAAAGCAGCTCAATTTTCAAAGCAATATTCTCGAATCGCTTGATAAGAAAATAAAAAGCGCTACGCTTATAATATTTGTAATCGCAATAGCACTGCTTCTGTTTTCAGTTTCCCTTATATTTAATACTATCCGTCTTGCTATGTTTTCAAATCGCTTTACTATTAAAACACAACAACTTTTCGGAGCCACCCGTTGGTTTATTATCAAACCTTTTCTTGGCAGAAGTTTATTGAATGGCTTTGTAAGCGGATTGGCTGCTTGTATGATGGTAGCCGGATTAATATGGTATTTTGACTACATCCTTCCTGAACTTGACTTACAATCAGATTTAGTTACTTTCGCCTTGCTCTTTGGAGTAATTATTCTGTTTGGAATTCTGATTTCATTTTTAAGTACATTGACAGCAGTTTTCCGTTATTTACGATTAAAACTGGAAGACCTATATTAAACTATGGCAAAGCAATCACCTTCACAAAAAGAGAAGCAATCATCGTCTGTTGCATCGCAAAAACAAACATCACCTGTAACTCCACTTATCTTTGACAGAACGAACTATCTCATCATGATAGCCGGAGTAGTAGTTATTCTGATCGGATTTGTATTGATGAGTGGAGGCGCTACTTCAGACCCCAATGTTTTTCCAAAAGAAGAACTTTACAGTTTTAGAAGAATTACCCTTGCCCCTATAGTGGTAATGATTGGCTTTGGAATAGAAATTTTTGCCATACTGAAAAGACCTAAAGCTTAATGACCACTGCCGAGGCGGTTATCCTGGCTGTAGTAGAAGGAATAACCGAATATTTGCCCGTATCTTCAACGGGGCATTTGATATTAACAGAAGCGTTATTGAAAATGCAGAAAAGCACCTTCAATAATTTGTATATCATCAATGTTCAATTTGGGGCTATACTCTCGGTTATATTTTTGTACTGGCGCAGATTCTTTCAATCGTTTGATTTTTATTTAAAATTATTGGTTGCATTTATTCCCGCAGCTATTCTCGGATTTTTGCTCAATAATTTTATTGATTCTCTTCTATCGAGTGTAGTAACCGTTGCGATTTCGCTTGTTATTGGAGGTGTGATAATAATTTTTGTTGATAAGGTGTATCATAAGCAAATGAAAGTTTCTGAAGTAGGAGAGGAAGAACAAACGCCTGATATTGACTGGATGCAGGCATTTCTTATTGGATGTTTTCAATGTATTGCTATGATACCAGGGGTTTCGCGTTCGGCTGCAACAATTATTGGCGGGTTACAACAAGGGCTTAATATTAAAAAGGCTGCTGAGTTTTCATTTTTTTTAGCAGTGCCTACTATTGCTGCTGCGGCTTTATACAAACTCATTAAAAGTTACAGTTATATAAGAGAAACCGATATGTATTTTCTGATTTTAGGAAATGCTATTTCGTTTGTAGTAGGAATGATTGCCATTAAATTTTTAATAAGCCTTATAACCCGTTATGGGTTAAAATTTTTTGGTTACTACCGTATTCTGTTGGGTGTTTCTATTTTAATTATGATAGTGCTTGGACACAATCTTGAAATACCCGAATAATGAACTTTGCTGAAGGAGAAGTTCTACTAATCAATAAACCGCTAAGCTGGACATCATTTGATGTGGTGAATAAACTTCGGTTTGCAATTACCAAAAAGGTTGGGCAACGTTTAAAAGTAGGTCATGCAGGAACTCTCGACCCCTTAGCAACGGGCTTGCTCATTATCTGCACCGGAAAAATGACTAAACGCATTGACGAGTTTACCGGAATGGATAAAGAATATACAGGGACATTCTTTATTGGAGCTACTACACCTACTTACGATTCGGAAATGGAACCCGATGCAACATTTCCTACCGAACACATCAATGAGATTGTTTTACACGATGCAAAAAATAAATTTCTTGGTTTTATCGAACAAATGCCTCCTGTATATTCTGCTATAAAAATTGACGGCACAGCAGCATATATTAAAGCGCGGAAAGGAAAAGAAGTAGAAATGAAATCGCGCAGGATAGAAATCAAAGAATTTGAGTTAACAAGAATAGAGTTGCCGGAGATTGATTTCAGAGTAGTATGCAGCAAAGGAACTTATATCCGTTCGCTTGCGTTTGATTTCGGAAAAGCAGTAGGCAGCGGAGCATATCTTAGAGCATTGTGCCGTACAAAAATCGGAGAGTTCGATGTAAAAAACTCCATGACAGTTGATGAGTGTGTAAGTGTAATCTCCAATTCGTAACATTGCGTTGTGTTTGGTATTTTCCTGTCAATTGTCAATTGCCAATTGTAAATTGTTTTCATGCGTGTTTTTCGAGATTTAAATAATCTTCCTGCCTTTAAAAGTTCCGTTATTACCATCGGTACTTTCGATGGGGTGCATAAAGGGCATCTCAAACTGATTGAGCGCATTAATTTCTTAGCAAGAAAAAATAACGGAGAAAGTATCATCATTACTTTTCATCCGCATCCTCGTATTGTTATCAACCCCGAAGACAAGTCGCTGCGGCTGTTGAATACTATTGAAGAAAAAATTTCCCTTCTCGAAAAACACGGAGTAGATAATTTAGTGATTGTTCCTTTCAGTCGCGACTTTTCGGAGCAAAGTGCTGAAGACTATATCAGTAATTTTTTGGTTAAGAATTTTCATCCTAAAAATATAGTGATTGGTTACGACCATAAGTTCGGAAGAAATAGGAGCGGAGATTACCTTTTGCTCGAAAAAATGAAACACAGGTTTGCTTATGAGATGGAAGAAATATCAAAAGAAATGCTAGCAGACATAGGAATTAGTTCTTCTAAAATCAGAAATGCCATTCAGAGTGGTGAATTAAAATTAGCTAATGAATTGCTGGGACATAACTATACCTTAAGCGGAACAGTAGTGCGCGGCTTGCAGAACGGACGCAAACTTGGTTTCCCTACCGCCAACATACAGGTAAATGACGAATTCAAATTAATACCTAGAACAGGAATTTATGGAGTGCGAGTTCATTTTAATCAACTTGTATACGGAGGAATGTTGAGCATTGGTTATAACCCTACCTTTGATGGTAAGGAGAGAACGGTTGAAGTAAATATTCTTGATTTTGATAAAGATATTTACGGAGCATCGCTAACACTTGAGTTGATTGACTACATCCGCGATGAAAAGAAGTTTGATTCAATGGAGGATTTGATTGCTGAGATAAAGAATGATGAAGTTTTAATTAGAAAGATTTTATTGACCTCGTAGCGGTTGAAGTTGCTTAAATCTTTTCACAATAAAATATCTGGCTTTACCATCAATAGTTAGTTCGATTAAGCCCGCCCCTTTATAATCAATTGGCAAACGCTTGCCTTCAGCGTTTTCATTTTTCTCCCCGTTTACTTTATTGTAAGTAAGCAGCAGTGTATCCCCTTGTTGTATTTTTTTGGGTATGTCGAGCGAGAAGAATTCCACATCGAAAGGGACATTTTCTCTTGCTAACCAAAGATTTATGAACTCTACTTTTTTATCGGTGCGGATATATACTTTGATGGAATACTTGGTTCCCGTTCTTCCTCCCGGTGCGCCCGATACCCAAGATTGAGAAGTGGCATCAATAACTTTTATGGGCAGTTGTTTTTTTTGTGCTGTTAAAGAAAGAACAGAAAGTAAACAGAATATGGTAGCAAGTCGTTGCATTTCTCAAAGTCCCCCTTCGGGGGATTTAGGGGTTTAAAATCTTAACCACTAATTCCTTTAAAAGTTCACCTTCTTTAATAGCGTGATTGTTTACCCCTTTAGCTCTTAAATCGTATTCTTC
>JBKJJB010000020.1:0-2697 GCA_046598235.1 Chitinophagales bacterium | reverse complement strand
TGATGAGGAAGATGAGTAACACAAGTTCATTTACAATCACCTTTTACCTGCTTTATGAATAACAACATCAAATATTATTTAGCCGCCTACAACGCAGTGGCGTTTATCTTTTGGGCGATTTATCTTTTCAGTTTTATCGCTTCGGGTTTTGTGCTTACCACATCAGGTTTGTTACTGCTGAATATTGCGCAGGGCTTGGCGGTGCTGGAGATTGTTCATGCCTTGCTCAAATGGGTAAAGTCGCCTGTGGGTTCTACCATAGCACAGGTTACATCGCGCTTGCTGGTAGTAGTGCTTATCAATGTGTTTTTTAAAGATGAATCGCTGGCTTCGGTTTTACATATAGGCGTTGCCATCTGTTCATTCGCCTGGGGAATTACCGAGTTGGTTCGCTACTCGTTTTATTTTCTTTCGCTGTTCAACATTCAACCTACATGGCTGTTGTGGATGCGTTATACTTTTTTTATAGTGCTGTATCCGCTGGGTGTTACAGGCGAGTGGATCATACTTGCCGCGCCACTTTTTGTTCACGGAATTTCTTTCAGTGCTTACGCTTGCTTTTTGGTAATTTCTTTTGTCGCGTATGCTTATTATTTTCCCATTCTGTATAAGTATATGTGGAAACAGCGCAGTATAAAACTTAACTAAGAATGGATAAGTGGAATATTGGAATAATGAATAGATATAATGCAAACCAACGTCAATGTATTTCCATTTTTCCATCATTCCATTTTTCCAAATTTCAACCAATTCAATTCTTCAACAAATAGTTGCTTATGGAAAATCTTAAGACATCGCTTGAAATGCTTTATCACTGGGAGCTTACAACACCCGATAAATTATTTATGCGTCAGCCCATTGATGGGCAATGGAAAGAATTTACCTGGAAACAGGCAGCACATGAAGTAAGAACGCTGGCAGCAATTTTAAAATCATACAATCTTCCGCCAAACTCAAAAGTTGCTTTAGTATCTAAAAACTGTGCGCACTGGATAATAGCCGACTTAGCTATTATGATGGCGGGTTATGTTTCGGTGCCCGTTTATCCGAATGTAAATGCCGATACGCTCAATTATGTTTTGCAACACAGCGAATCGAAAATATTGCTCGTTGGCAAATTAGACGACTGGAATTTTATGAAAGCCGGAGTGCCGGAGGGTGTGCAGTGCATCAGCTTTCCTTGGTATGGTCCTAAGCAGCAGGGTTTTCATTACTGGGAAGATTTAGCAAAGCAGCATAAACCTTTGATTGGTTTTCCTAACAGAAGTTTAGATGATGTAATGACGATTATTTATACATCGGGCACCACGGGCAATCCGAAAGGTGTGGTGCATACGTTCCGTGCGTTTGCGTGGGCGGTAGCCACGGGCAAAGCTGTGTTTGGTTTAAAAGATGGAGAAGACAAACTGTTTTCGTACTTGCCTTTGTCGCACATTGCCGAGCGTATGCTTATAGAAATGGCAGGTGTGTATTGCAATTTCGAAATAAGTTTTGCCGAATCGCTCGATTTGTTTGTAGCTAATCTGGCGGAAGCAAAGCCCACTGTTTTCCTTGGTGTTCCGCGTATATGGACAAAATTTCAAATGGGAATATTGTCGAAACTGCCGCAGAGCAGACTGAATGTTTTGCTGGCTATTCCGGGTATCAACAATATCATCCGTAAGAAAATTAAAACAGGTTTGGGGCTGAATAATTGCAGACATTACTTTAGTGGTGCTGCGCCTATTTCGCCTTCGCTGGTACGGTGGTGGCAGAAATTAGGAGTAGATATAGAAGAAGTATATGCCATGACGGAGAACTGCGCCATATCGCATGTAAACAAGAAACCCGATTTCAAAATAGGTACACAAGGTAAGCCAATGCCGGGCGCAGAAGTAAAATTTTCTGAGGCGGGAGAAATTTTGGTAAAGGTGCCTTGCAATATGGTGGGCTACAATAAAGAACCTGAAATGACTGCAACTACTTTGAAAGACGGATGGCTGCACACTGGCGATATGGGTAAAGAAGATGAAGACGGCTTTTTGAAAATTACCGGGCGCGTGAAAGAAATTTTCAAAACCGACAAAGGCAAATATGTAGCACCTGCTCCTATCGAAATGAAGATTTCAAAAAACTATTTGATAGAACAGATTTGTGTAGTGGGCAGTTCGTTACCTCAACCTATTGGGTTAGTGATTTTATCTATTGATGGAAGAGCAAAAGACCGCGACTATCTAAAGGAAAGTCTCGCCAAAACTTTAGAGATTATCAATCCTGAATTAGAGAAGCATGAGCGTATTCAAAAGTTGGTGATACTAAAAGAAGATTGGACGATTGAAAACGGAATGCTTACTCCTACTATGAAAATTAAACGCAATCCGATTGAAGGTAAATACAGCGAGCATTATGAGGTGTGGTATAATCACACTGAATCAATTGTGTTTGAAAATTGATGCTCTCTTGATTTAGATTCTTTTTCTCTGTTATAAACTTTATTCATTCTTGCTATTTCGCTTACTAATTCTTCTCGGTTCATCAACATAATTTTGGAAAGGGCTTTGTTGTTTTGAATGAACGAAAGCAAATTCCAACGCGCCTTTGTTTTCTTCATGAACGAATAAAAGTTCAAACTATATAACCCGGCTGCAGGAATAATAAATGCAAAAGCAAGAAGGACTAACCAACTTCTCGAAATTATTCCAACCATGAGTAGCTGCA
>JBKJJB010000013.1:0-6975 GCA_046598235.1 Chitinophagales bacterium | reverse complement strand
GTTCTGATAAAGCAATGTGTTTAGTCATAGTAATGGTGGCTGTGCCTGTTGCTTTAGATACTTCCGCGTTTTCAATGTCGGGCAAAGTGAGTAAGGCAGATTTTACTTTGGCTTCACAGTTGGCGCAAGTCATTCCGGTTACTTGATAAGTATGTGTCATGTTGTTTTATTTTTTTGGTTTAACAATGGTGCAAAGTTGCATCGGCATTGCGCCAAAGGCGGCATACAATTTTTGATTTGATTGGTATAATTTACAGTTCATCAAGTGGATTTCGTTTTTTCTCTTTTAGTTGTTTGTAATGCGTAGGGGTTAGCCCTGTTACTTTTTTAAACTGCTTGCCTAAATGTGAAACACTGCTGTAATTGAGTTGATATGAAATTTCGCTCAAAGTCAATTCATCATAAACGAGCAACTCTTTTACCCGCTCAATTTTCTGTGCAATGAAATACTGCTCTATGGTTGTGCCTTCTACCTGTGTAAACAAGTTGGTGATGTATGTGTAGTCGTGATTTAACTCTCTGCTCAGGTAATCAGAAAGATTTATTTTGAGTTGGTTGTTTTTGTTCTGCACCAAATCAACAAGCAGGTTTTTTACACGCTCAATAATTACACTCTTTTTATCGTCTAACAGAGCAAATCCGAATTTTTGAAGCGCGGAATGAATGTCTTGTCGCTGATAGCCCTGTAAATCTTCCGTTAATTCCACTTCGCCCAAATCAACAGCAACGGGGTGAAGTCCGAGTTTTTCTAACTCAGACTTCACCACCATTTTGCAACGGTTGCAGACCATGTTTTTGATGTAGAGTTTCATCTGTTTGTAATTTGTTTTTAGCGGTCAGATGGAATAGCCATAACATTAATCTTCGGTTTGTATGCCGTTTTCGCTTATGGCTATTTCATGGTTACTCTTTTTTTACCAAGTCCATGTTGCAAACAGGGCATTGTCCGGGCTTGTCGTAAGTTTTACCTTTTTCGCAATCCATCGGACATTGATACAAAGCGGCTGTGTGCGTGTTATCGGTTTTGGTTTCGGTTTTTTGCGAATTGTTGCATGATGCAAAAGCAAATGTTGCTATCACGATAAGCAGAATTATGTTGTTTTTCATTTTGATTGTTTTTTGTGATAAATAAAATTTTGAATTATTGTTTAATGGCAATGCCATTTGGTTTTGTGCCTACATTAATTGTTGCGGTTACTGCATGAGTAGCTACATCAATTAAAGAAACCGTGTTTGCGCCTTGATTGGTTACATACGCTTTGCTGCCATCGGAAGTAAAGGCAATGGCGTGGGCATCTGCTCCGGTTGTAATGTTGCCTTGCAAATTCCAGTTAGTGCCGTCAAAAGTGTAGTAAGCCACTTTGCCGTTTGTGGCATCTGAAACCCACAACTCGCTATTGGAAGAATTGTAAGCAGCATACCCGGGTTTGAAACCAAGATTGATTGTAGCGGTAACACTCATAGATGAAACAGTAATCTCAGAAATGGTTTGGCTTGTTTCATTGTCCACATACATTTTGCCATTGCTTGCTGTCCATGCACCAACGGGGTCTTGCCCAACGGTAAGTGTTGTATGTATCATTTTGCTGTTGGCATCAATGAGCGAAACGGTTCCGTCCATTGTGTTACAAGCAAAAGCCATTGTGCCGTCTGATGAAAAGGTAACTTCTGAAAGTCCTGCCCCTACATCAATCGTGTTTTTTAAAGTCCAGTCGGCAGTGTTGTAAACCAACACCTGACTTTGCATGGTGTCTAATTGTCCAATCCAAAGTTCTGTTCCCGAAGGATTGAAAATTGCATTGTGCGGCATTTTGCCAAGTGCAATTTCTTTGTCAATCATTCCGGTAATGGCATCAATAATCTGAACCTTTAAGCCCGTGAGTGTGCCACCATGTCCGCCATGTCCACCGCTTAAATCGGTGCTGGTGATTGCCACCGCCAATTTTGTTTTTGCGGGGTTCAGATAAATATGATGCGGATAAGTTGCACCATTCAGCGATATAATTTCGGTAACGGTATTGTCGGCAAGTTTGATAACAGAAATGTTATTGGAACTGCCGTTTACAATGTATGCTGCCGGATAGTCAATGTTGAGCATATCCATGTCGTGGTCGTTGCCGTGGTCTTTCTTGCAGGAAGAAACACTAACGACAAAAGCAAGAGCAGCGATAGCTGCTGTTGCAAAAATTGATTTTGTGATTTTCATTTTTACTGTTTTTTGATTTTAAATAATGATAGAAACTGTTGCGCTGATAAAAAGCACAACAAGCCGAAGCACAAAAGTGGGTCGGCTCTATATCAAAAACAGTAAAATCAAATACGGAAAACGCAATGACGGATGTAAAGCGGGTGCTTTAAGTCATCGGGCGGATGTGAGTTATGGTCAAATTCGGTTACAAGAAGCGGAGAATGGTAGTCAAAAGTCAGGTTGGTTGTAAGTGCAGGTTGAAAATCCGAAACCTTTGTGATGTTGCAGAAAACCTGCTGTGTTTTTTGCTGCTCGTCATCTAATTTGTAGGTAGCGGTTTCGTCTTTGCAGCAATCCTTTTTCATTTTCTTACTGCCGCACGGACACTTGTGTTTGGTGTCAAAAGGGTTGAACGAAACTGATGTTACTTTGCCGCCACAGTAATGAGCCGATACCGTTACCCCAATAGCGGGTATCATGTAAAGGAACATTAAGAGTATGATGGCAATTCTTTTCATCCAGTCGCTTAAACGCTACGGCAAAGATAATATTGTTTTATGATTGAAAGTTTATGGTTTCAGAGAATGCTTATTCATGGCACTGCACTAAATAGAGCGTTGGCGGTTTGGCTCTTTTGACTTTGCCTTCGGGTTGGCTTGTGCGGTTGCAGGCAAAGGCAAATGTGCCAAACGTGGGAGGCATAAAAACTTCCCTTATGTTAGTGGCGGACACCCACCGATAGGGAAAATGGTTTGTTCATTGCGAGGTCGGCTTTGCTACCGAAGCAAACTTCGTTGTTGTAATTCTTCTATTGGTAGGTGAGATTTTGCGATTTCGAAGCACTAAATTGTCTGCCACCACAAAACTTGATACGAAGAACAAAGCTTCAATAAAAAGATTTAGAGCCAATTTAAGAGGGGTAACCGATGTCAGTTTCTTCCTCTTTAGACTTGAAAAATTATTCGCTTAAATCCCTTTACTCCCCTTAAAATGAATGTGACCCTAAATTAATAGTAGCCAGAAAGATTGGTATGTTTAGTAAAGAGCAGATAAGTCAATTGATAGAATTTCAACAGAAATATTTTGATACCGAAATAAACCTCTTTAACTTCTTGTAGATGTTGTTGGTAAAAACACCAAACAATGACTAACCCTCTCTTAATCGCATTATCATCAACTCCGCTACCCTTTGCGAAGCACCTCTCTCACCGAGTTTTGTTTGCAGAAGCTGGTAACCGCTGAGTATTTCTTTTCGACCCTCGAGGCTTAGTATCTTTTTAAGATCGGTTACTAAGCGTTGTTTGTTTACCTCTGCCTGTATAAGTTCTTCCACTACGCGTTTTCCGCAGATGAGATTGACTATGCAAATAAAGCCGATGCTCTTATCAATAAGTGCGTTAATGATGTAGTAAGAAATCCAGCTACCCTTGTAGCAAATTACTTCGGGTACGTTGTGCAAAGCAGTTTCGAGCGTAGCAGTGCCGGAGGTAACTATAGCGGCAGAAGATTGCTTCAATACTTCGTAAGTATTATCCATTTGCAATTCTACTTTGCTGTTGCCAATAATATTTCGGTAGAATTCTTCTCCTATCGTACTCATGCCCGTTACTACAAATTTGTAATCAGGAAATTCATCTACCACTTTTAAATACTCAGGAAGCAAATAAGAAATCTCTTGCTTGCGGCTGCCGGGAACAATGGCGATTGTATTGATTAAGGATTGAGGATTAAGGATTGAGGATTGAACAGCCAAATTCGCAATTCTCAATTCATCAAGTAATGGGTGACCGACAAAATCTACTTCTACTCCGTTGTTTGCATAGAATTCTTTTTCGAAAGGGAAGATAACAAACATGCGGTTAACATATTCTTTCACCTGCTTCACTCTTCCTTTTTTCCATGCCCATAACTGCGGGGATATGTAGTAGAAGATTTTGAAGTTGTTCTGTTTAAGGAATTTGAACAAGCGAAAGTTGAAGCCCGGGTAGTCAATCAGAATAACTACATCGGGTTTAAATTCCAGAATATCTTTTTTGCAAAACGCAATGTTGTTGAGAATAGTGCTAAGGTGTTTTACCACCTCAAAAAAACCCATAAAAGCGAGTTCGCTGATGTGCTTTACTACATTGCCTCCGGCAGCTTTCATTTTATCTCCTCCCCAGCAACGAATGTCGGCAGCGGCATCCTGTTTCTTCAACTCCTTAATAAGATTGGAGCCGTGAAGGTCGCCCGATGCTTCGCCTGCTATGATGTAGTATTTCACTTACAGAACAAACTTTGTAATAAGAATAGGAATGGCGTAGATAAAAGTAGCACCTATTACTCCCCGTGCGGCATTATAATAATCGTTCCAAATAAATGGGAAGAAAAAGAAAAGGTTAAAGATAGCACCGAAACTAAGGAGAGGAGAAAGCACCGAAGGATACTTTACCATAGCAATGTATTGAGCAAAAGTATAATCGCTAAACCGCATGACATAAAAACCTAAAATGCCCAGCAGCGGACCAATAAGCCCGATAACAAAGCCCAGCCAAAATCTATCCCACTTATAAAACGTGGGTGTGGGATTAAATATCCTGTCGAGCATAACGGGGTTTTAGAGATTGAATTCTTCTTTGCTAACAGTAGGAACTGTACCGCCAGTTTTGTCCACCGATTTTAAATCCCAGCTTTCATTAATAAGCGGAATAACATGATGGGCAGTTAAATCATATTGCACAGGAACCACACTCACATAGTTATTTGCTAAAGCCCATTCATCGGTATCGTGTCCTTGGTCGTGGTTTACAAATTTACCGGTAAGCCAGTAGTAAGGTCTGCCCATTGGGTCTTTGCGTTCAATATATTCCTCTTCCCATTTTGCTACTGCCTGTCGGCAAATCATCATTCCTTTAATTTCGGCAAGAGGAAGTTTTGGAATATTTACATTAAGCAACGAATGTTTAGGAATGCCGAACTTGAGCATCTGCTGCGCAATATATTTTGCATAGTAAATGGCGGGAGCAAAATCAGCTTCGTACCCATAATCGCAAAGCGAAAAACCAATAGATGGAATGCCTTCTAAGCTGGCTTCTACAGCCGCACTCATGGTTCCTGAATAAATTACATTAATACTCGAATTACTGCCGTGGTTAATGCCGCTTACACATAAGTCGGGCTGACGATGCAAAATTTTATCTACTGCAATTTTTACACAATCAACAGGCGTTCCGCTGCATTGATACGCTTTGATATCACCGAAAGTATGCATCTTTTGCAGGCGAAGAGGTTTGTTGATGGTGATAGCATGACCCATTCCTGATTGAGGAGAGTCGGGAGCCACCACTACTACTTCGCCCAAATCTTTTACTGCATCTACCAACGCCTTTATGCCTTGCGCGGTAATTCCGTCATCATTTACTACTAATATTAGAGGTTTACTCATGGCGTAAAAATAGGAAAGAAATTATCGAGTAGTTTAAAGTTATAATAAAACAGTTCGGAATACTGGAATGATGGAGTAATGGAACTGAAGCCCATTCCAATCATCCATTATTCCATCATTCCAATAAATAAAGATAAAGCGATTTTATACCACTTCATCAATACGTTCTCTCCAACACAAACCAGCTAAAGGCGCGCAGGTTCAGCTTGACCATACTGTCGCGGATAAGCGGGTCAACAATGCGCCATGCTTTTTCCAAACCGTTTCTGGCTTCCTGCTCACATAGCTCAATTGCTTTCACTTTATCCAGCAAAGCAACCGCTTCGGTCAGCAGTTTAATGTTATCTGTTTTTGCGCTTACAATATCCCATAAGCGTTTGCGGTCAGGCTTACTTAGCAAAGCCATTGCCTTTGCAATGGGGTACGTAATTTTTCCGGCAGTAATATCTTCGCCCTTGGTTTTCAAATGGTCTTTAAAACCTTTCAGGTTGAGCGTGTCGTCAATTATCTGGAAAGATATTCCCAATGCTTCGAAGTAATCGCCCATGGCATCAATCTGCTCTTTGCTTCCTTCGCCCAGCAACACACCAATACGTGCTAAGAAGCTGGCGGGCGCTGCCGACTTAAGCCGGTGTGTGGCAATCACTCGCTTCTGAAGTAGCTTAGCTACTTTATCATCTTTTAAAGCAGCGGGCATCATATAATCAAGGCCGTAAATATCCATGGCCTGTCCGCTATGCGAGGCACGCATAGATTCGAAATACCAGTTGTATATCTGCACCTTTTCTTCCCACGATTTATCTACATTGTAAATGCAGTACTGCCCAATGAAATAAGCCCCCGTGCCGCTGTTGATGGCTGTTGCCTCGCCATGCACCATGTGCGCTGCGGGTCCTCCTCTGCGCACAGCAGATTTATCCTGCACATCATCTACAATCAGCGAGCCCACGTGCATCAGCTCCGGAAGTGCCAGCCAGTCAATAGCCACCTGCGAGTTTCCGCCCACGGCATCGCAACAGGCAATGGTGGCATACGAACGCCAGCTCTTTCCGCTGCGGTCGGTTATTTCACGAATAGGCTTAATAAACTTTTCAATGTAAGCATTCTTATCTAAATCCTGCACTAATCGCTTGCTTCCTTTCTTAGAAACCAACTCCTCAAATTTTTCATTGGTCAGTTCCAGCGGTAGAATTCGTTTTACCGACTCCAATGTAGTTTTAGAAACAGCTTTTAAAAACTCCTTCATGTTGCTGCTGTTCACAAATCCATGACGCTCGATATAGCCGAGACCACCCACCTTTTTGCCTTTCATGGTTCCTTCAATATCCATCCTTCCTTCCCAGAAAGCGGGCTTTGAAATAAC
>JBKJJB010000269.1:0-7029 GCA_046598235.1 Chitinophagales bacterium | reverse complement strand
GGTTGTTTTCATACATCACATTTATAATTTCTCTTGCCGGATTAGGAGAAATCCAAATTCCTGTTTCAGTCACAGAAATATTTTTTGTGCCTGTAATAACACATTCTCCGGTGTAGTAATTAGTTATTCCATAAAAACTTTCAGCTATACAAGCGTTGGGGTAAGTAACACTGTCGCATCCACACACTGTAATTTGAGGAACAAAATCGCAGCACAGCGGAAAGCCGCATAACAAAGTAGAGTCAATACAATTGTGCGTAATTAGAATAGTATCACAGAATTCATCGGTGCAACCACTTGTAGTAGTAATAGTTAGGCATGCTATATAAGTGCTGTCGGGCGAATAAATGTGTGTAGGCTGTGGAGTGCTAGAAACAGTTCCATCACCGAAATTCCAAGTCCAAGCAACAATGGGAGTCTGCGCTGTAGATAAATTATAAAATGTTACAGTATCAATATGCTTAGTGAAATAAAAACCAGCATTACATGAATCGGCACAAGCTCCCTGAGTATAGCTTGTAACTCCGTTCAAAAGTGTAGCAATGCAGCCATTGGTGTACGTAACACCATCGCAGCCGCAAACAGGGTCAAGCAGAGGAGCATCGCAGCACAAACTTCCGGGCGCGCAAATCAGAGCGGAATCAATACAGATGTGTGCGCCAACCAACGAATCGCAGGCAGTAGCCGTACAATTGTTAGCATCAGTTATGGTTACACAATAATTTCCTTCGCCCAAATCTCCAATGGAATCTATTCCTGTTCCGCTTACTCCATTGCTCCAAACAAAAGATAATGGCGAAGTTGCACCACTCACTTGTGCGCGAAGCCATCCGTTGGCTGCCACATACGATGTTGGATTTTGTTTTTGCAATGCAACCGAAATATTACAAGGCGGCTGGGTGCTATTTGTGTCAACACAAATAATATCAATTCCTCTGCCTTGAAGACAAAACGAAATACAACTTGGATTTGGAGTGAAAGAAAAACGAATGGTATCACCTGCCGAAAAACCGAGTGATGCAAGAGTTACATTGCAAGGCAACAGAAGCGGTGCGCTTCCTGTATCAATCAACAAGCAACTTACACCCTGCGTTACAACTCCTGTTGTAGTGCAACTCGATTGATAATTTAGGTCTAATTCATCAACTTTAAATTCGGTTGCAGCAGCAATAATTCCACAGCCGCCAAAGACTTTGCCTCCATGAATGGTGATGCGACATGAATCAAACACCGCAGCGTTTTGCGAAATGGGAACTATCAATTGCGAGTAACTAAAACTGGTAGAAGTCCGTTCCCAATAACCTTGGTCAACAACCGTGTTTCCGCTTAGTAATTCCACAAAAACTGAAACAGTATCTTTTTGGGGATAGCCGTTGTCATTTACGCATGGAGCAAAACTCAACTTGTAATAAAGAGAAAGATTTAAGGGATGAACGGAGATAGGAAAGGTGGTAGTTACATACGCTTTAAAGAATCCATTCGCGTAAAAATTTGCGGCATAATTTCCCGAGTAGCGCTCCGTGTCCTGTTTTACAATATAAGGGTCCCAAGGCGGAAGGGTAATTGGTCTGCTGTTAGTCTCCCATTGTAAGGGCACTGGTTGTCCGTCCCAAAGTTCAAAACCCGCATTTGGAATCTGAGCGAATGAAAAACAGGAAACAATAAGTGAAATGGAAAAGAGTATAAGTTTTTTCATATGGTAGTTGAGGTAAAGTTACGGTCTATTTTATAAACGCAGAAAAATTTCTTTCCGTTGCCTCAATGAAAATATATTCGCCCCGAATTTGTAATGGCTGTTACCATTAACTATTCACGATTAACTTTTTCCATGGGTAAAGCTAAAATGTTCAAACTTCGAAGTATAGATGCATTCCCTAATGTATTTCAAAATCCGCATTTCACTAATCCTATACTGGTAAATTATGAAGGGAAAGAGTTGGAGCTAAAAGGGAAGTGGAAAGCAGAAGTTTTTAAAAACAGCAATCCGCTGGTGCTTGAACTTGCCTGTGGTAAAGGCGATTACGCTTTAGCATTGGCAAAAAAATATCCTCACAAAAATTTTATCGGTATTGATTCGAAAGGTGCGAGAATTTTTACCGGTTCAAAAACGGCTATTGAACAGAAGTTAGACAATGTTGTTTTTGCAAGAATGAAGATTGAGAATATCACTAACTTTTTTTCTGAAAAAGAAGCGGATGAAATCTGGATTACTTTCCCGGACCCGTTTCCGAAAGAGAAAAATGAAAAACGCAGACTTACCTACAAAACCTTTTTAGAGCGTTACCGACAAATTTCGAAGCCGGGAACAGTTGTTCATTTTAAAACAGATGATTTGCCCTTGTTTCATTTTACCAAACAAAGTGTAGAAGACTTCGGCTTAAAAATTATTTACTACAAAGAAAATATCTACGCCTCTGCACTTGATTTCGACTACCTAGATATTAAAACTTATTACGAGCGAAGTCACCTTGCCGAAGGGCGCACGATTAACTATCTTCAATTTCAGTTATGAAGAAGAAGACCACTGACCCTAGACTACCGACCGCAGCAAAGGCAAAAGGCAAAGAGCAAAAGGCAAAAGGCAAACCCGAAACTCAAAACTCTAAGCGCGATTACTCTTTCTTCGAAAACGTTTATGATGTAGCGCGGTTAATTCCAAAGGGGAGAGTTACCAGTTATGGAGCTATTGCAAAGTATCTTGGCACCGGAAAATCGGCACGCACAGTGGGCTATGCTATGAATAACGCACATGCACAATTTCCTTCGGTACCCGCGCATAGAGTATTAAACAGAAATGGTATGCTTACCGGCAAACATCATTTTAGTCCGCCAACACTTATGCAAAAGCTACTTGAAAAGGAGGGAATAAAGGTGGTGAGGGATACCGTGCAGAATTTTGATATAATTTTTTGGGATCCGATGTTGGAGTTGTAGTTTTTGTCACGCTACCCCAGTTCCTCCTCCGTTCTCTCCTTAGCAGGCGGATAAATAAAATCGAAAGGATGCTTAAAAAAATAGCGGAACACGATTTTCGAATAATGCGTGTAATCTCTCAAACTGATGTTGCGCGACTTAACCGCCACATAAAACGCCAGCCCGAAACTGGAAACAAAATTGATGAAGCCAATGCCCAGCACTCCAAAAAAAGCAATCATTATATCGTAACCGTCCAGCGCATGGATAATGCTGAAAACCGAAATAGAAAAATTGCCGCTGGCAATAGTAATGTGGCGAATGTCGAAAGGCAGCCCGAAAATAAAACCGAAGAAAGAAGCAAAGCCGAGAAAAAAGCCCAGCGATAAATTGCCAACTAAACTGCCGAGGTGCTGGTTTAAATAATCCGAAATAGATTTCAGCCGTGCATTGGAATACCGCTTCGCCAAAAAAGGATGCTCTACCACGCGCTGCGGAATTTTGGCATAAATAACTTTGGTATCCACATAACCCGAAATAATTCCCGACAGAAAAAGGAACACACCGGTAATAGCCGCATAAAAAAGCGACAGAGAATAGTAGGGATGATTGGAAAAAAATATTTTGGTGGCTTGCTCCGAATTATGAATCAAGTGGAGCCCCATCACCGGCTGAACTAAATAAAATAACAGGAGTGATAAAGGAAACACTACCATTAAATTGCCGATAAAAGAAATGGTTTGCGAACTGAAAACTTTGGCGGTCATAATTGCAAGTCCATGAAGCGAGGTGCCACCTTTTTTATCATCCATCGAAGCGGCCATGGCAGAGGCGGTCATGGCAGGCTGCTTGGTAGCCAGCGTAAACCCGCACACCTGAATCAATATAAACCCAACCGCATAATTTACGGAGAAAGCAAAGGCTTCCCAAAACGGGGCAAAGTGCCCGAGGTGAATCAACAACTTGATGATAACTACAAAAGAAATAATCAATCCGCCCCCACAGGATGAAATGAGGAAGCTCTGAAACTCGCTGCGATTGTTGGCAATGTAATGTTCACCCGTGTTGCTTTTCTGCTCCGCCACCTGGTACGCCACAGTCGAAATATTTTCCGAAAGAAAAACCCTTACACTGCTACGCGTGTGAATGTTGAACACTACTTCAAAAAGAAAATCAATAAAGCGTTTCATTTCAAAACGCTTCTCGTCCATCAGGTCAATCAGCAGTCGCATCCGCGCAATGTGCTGCTCTATGCGTCTGATCAAAAATGTTTGTCGCAGGCTGGTGCCTTTATAGCTGATGTTTCTACGCAAATGCAAAATCATTACATCGCACTGCGCTAAGGCATCCGAAAGCGTACCGAGTTTATGGTTGAGGGCTTCATCGCTTTCGTTGTCTTTAATAGCCGCAGCAATTTCTGCCACATGTTGGTTTTGCTTCAGAAATAAATAACTGTCGTGCAGCACATCAATGTTATCGGCAATATCTTTTTCCAAACTCAGCGAGCTTAAGCGGATAGAGAGTTGTTCAAGCGATAAAACCAATGCATCGCTAAAATCACCCATGCGGAAAGAGTAATTGAATTGCAGCGAGTTGAAAAAACGAAGCCAGCCAGATTCGTCAATACCGCTCATCCATTCCGCATCGTTTTTGTGGCAGAATATTTTCTTGAGTTTGTTTTCCACGCTTTGCTTGTTTTCGAGCGGAGGTAAAAACTTTCGCCCGATGCGCGAGCTTATTTCGTTGAAGAAGCCTGAGCTGTTGTGCATGCCCGTTTCAACAAACAAATCACCCAGCTCCGATTGTTTTAAGATAGATAGAATGAGTTGTCTAAATTTTTCGCGGAGCAATTCGTCTTCTTCTATAGCCTCTGCCAATTGCGAAAGTTTGGACGATGCAGAATCAGGAGAAGAACGAAGCTCATCCCCCAGGTCAATGAACAACGATAGTGCTTTGCGCTCGTAGGCTCCGGATTTTATTTTTTCAACAAACTCTGTCATAACTCAGTGCAACTTAATGTGTTTATTAGCAGTGTTTGAAATTATAACGTGTATTAAGATTTTAAATTCCCTGTAAGCCAATGGCAAAAATTCAATATAGCAATAACCCTCAGCTTAAAACTATTCTCCCCGACTGGAAAGGGAACCCTGTTGTTAATGGCAGATTCGTTGACCCACACAAACCTTTCAGCGGCTCCTTCAAAAAAGTTTTGAAATGGCAGCTTTCAAAAAAGGAGAAGGCAGAAGAAAAGAGAAATGATAAATGGAGATTGACCGTTCGGAAAGGAAATGATTTTTTGAAACAGGAAGAGGATTGCATCGTTTGGCTGGGCCACGCCAGTTTCTTTATGCAGATAAAAGGTGTGCGCATTCTCACCGACCCTGTGTTCGGGCGTATTTCAGGTGTGGTGCCCCGCTACAGCGAAATGCCTTGTGCCGCTGAAGAC
This sequence comes from Chitinophagales bacterium, assembly GCA_046598235.1. GTDB lineage: Bacteria > Bacteroidota > Bacteroidia > Chitinophagales > LD1 > Bog-950. The sequence goes on along the minus strand of JBKJJB010000269.1, from coordinate 1,670 downwards.
TTCATTAATATAGATTATGTGCTGCTCTCTCACGCTCACCGCGACCACTGCGATAAATCATCGCTTCAAAAAATATTTGCACAGAATCCTTCCGCAAAACTTCTCACTTCATTAAACATCGGCAAACTTGTTTCAAACTGGATTGATAATTTACATTTCACGGAAGCCGGATGGTATCAGCAATTTAATTTGCAGCAGCAGAATTTGAGAATCACTTTTCTTCCATCACAACATTGGAGCAACCGGTTTCTGTGGGATATCAACGAAACGCTTTTTGGAAGCTTTATGATTGAAGCCGATGGAGTGAATATTTTTTTCGGTGGCGATTCGGGCTATGCTTCTTATCCAAAACAAATCGGTGAACTGTTTCCGAACATTGACATTGCCATGATTGGAGTTGGCGCCTACACTCCATCCTTCATGATGAAGGATGTTCACACCAATCCTTTCGAAGCACTGGATGTGTTTCACGATTTAAAAGCAAAAACACTCATCCCCATGCACTACGGCACTTTCGATTTAGCCGATGAACCATTGGGCGAGCCATACCGCATTTTAAAACAATTGGAAGCAGAGGAAAAAATAAACGGAGGTTTGAGAATGTTAGAGGTGGGAGAGTTGATGATGCTTTGAGGTAAAAGAAATATCTATCTCACAGAGATTAAACGTTTGGTTTCTCTTTCGTAGCCCATCTCAGCCAAAAATATCCACCCACACCTGCCATTACCGAAGCTATTAGAATGCTAATTTTTGTCAGGTCGAGCAAGGCAGGATTACGAAAGGCAAGCCCCGCTATGAACAAGGACATGGTAAAACCTACCCCACCCAACAAAGCTGTACCCAACATCATATTCCAGGTAATATCTTCAGGTAATTCGGCAATACGTGTTTTGCATGCAATCCAGGCAAACAGTGAGATGCCGATAAACTTTCCAACAATTAAGCCGATGATGATACCCAATGAAACGGGATGCTTGAAAATCAAACTTATTTCATCAGTAAATACTACGCCTGCGTTAGCAAATGCAAAAACAGGCATTATAAAAAACATAACTATTGGGTGAAGCTGATGCTCTAATTTCTGCAAAGGTGATTCCGCTTTTCTGCGAAGGTCTTTTAGCTGCTCAATGAGCGTTACCTGTTCTTCAGATGGTAGCTGGCTGTCGCTTTCGGGAACAATCGCAAGACGCTTCATTAACTTTTCGGATGAAGCGATAAAATCATCACGCGAAATGAGCGCGTTTACCGGAATGGTAAACGCAACTAATATTCCGGCTACGGTAGCATGCACACCCGAAAACAAAAATGCCAGCCACACTCCACCAATGCCTAATATCCAATAGAAAGTAGGGTTGCGCACTCCTGCAAAATTACCCCCAATCATTACAGCAAGTACACCCAAGCCAATAGCCAGATAAACCAAATCTAAATGCTGCGTATAGAAAATAGCGATGACCGCCACCGCCCCCAAATCATCTACAATGGCAAAAGCTGTGAGAAAAATTTTGAGGGAAAGCGGAATGCGTCTTCCAAGCAGGGCAAGAATACCGAGCGAAAATGCGATGTCAGTTGCCATGGGTATTCCCCAGCCATCTTTGCCAACTCCATCTTTGTTCAATACATAATAAATTAAAGCAGGGAACAACAAACCGCCCATTGCGGCTACCACC
>JBKJJB010000245.1:0-15189 GCA_046598235.1 Chitinophagales bacterium | reverse complement strand
TGATTAGTGATGGTAATTTCAGTTCTAATCTCTTCGCCAATAAAAGGCAACTGAATGAAATTAAAATCGCGCACATCGCCAATAAAGCCAATAGGAATTTTCTTTCCTAGTAAACTACATTCATAACCCATTTTAGCTGCTGCGGTTTGCGCAATGTTTTCCATCAGTCCAGCCACTGTCAGCTTTCCATCATTGCACAAAATGTGATTGCCGTCAAACCTAAAAGTTGTGACAGAGTGTTTGTCACTAACTTCTAGCAACGCAGTAATTAAAACAAAAGGTGGCTTTTGTGGAATGAGATCTATTAAGTGTTGCCCTGTAACAAGAAGCATGGAGTAATTGGTGATAACGCCAACATTGGCTAAGAGTACTTTTTGGTTATTGTAATCAATAATAAAAAGAATTGAAGCTAGGTTTCGCTAAACCACGCATAAAACGATAAATTGGGTTATTATACCTACCACATCCTAAATAAGTTGTATAATCATCGTATTTATAAAACCAAAAATAGGTACCCGAGTGAATATAATCATCAATATAATCGAAATCATCTGCCCTCATACCCGGTTTGCTATTTTCTACTTTATTTTCTAATTTATATAGAATTTCGCCAGTCGTTGAATTACGATGAAGCGCCCAGAAAAGCTGTCCATTTTTATACTTATCAATTTCTTCATACGGTATCCCAAAAACCTTGTAGTAAACAGAACGAGTCCCATCCAACTTACCGGTGCTATCAAAATACATTGTTATCCGCAAATTATCCTTTATATAATTGTCTAGAAACTCATACTTCCCTACTAATAGATTCTCTTTAAAAGTGGCGTTGGTTTTTTGAACTATTTTGTTTGATCCTTGCTCAATCATTGTATAAGACCATTTTCCATCTAACATTCCATCTTTATAACTGCCCAAAGCCGTTATTAAATATACTTTACCTATAGAAAGGGATTCATCACTCCGTTCAGTTATTTTCCACGAACCGTTTCTCAAATTATTTTTGAACCCACCATTAAGTTTCATATCTCCTGAAGTTAAACTAAAGGTGCCATTAAAAATTCTTTCATAATTTTCATCCTCATAGTATTGATAAGTTGCTGTGCCACTCAAAGCACCATCGCTAAATAAGCCATGATAAGTCTTTGTTTCTTGGCCAGATGAAGTAGAAAAATAAAAAATACATGTAATCAAAAATAAAGTGCGCTTCATATTATTTAAATTTATTGCTTTATATAAAGAGTGTCTAAAAACTGCCAACTATTATAGTTCATGCCAACAATAAGAAATCTATCCCCAATTTGCACCTGTTTGCAAATTTCTACCAATTCAATCAGTCGGTTGGTTTCTTCTCGAATCGAATCGTCCGTATTTTTTTGAAAAATCATTAACCTGTGCCGGGCTTTTGCAATAAGTAATTTATTGAAGTCAAAGCTAATATTTTCACTATGGGTTAACCATTCACACTCTGCGACAAGATGTACGTCAATTATTTTGTAATTACTTTGATTTTCGTCTTCATATTCTAACCACGTAGAGTCGTATAACAATTCACCATCGGTGCCGCTATCCAGCACATCGTATTTATTTTCTGTTCCTAATATATTATCTCTCCAAATTAAATCTCGTAAGCATTTCTTTACAGAGTTCGTCCATACACTGTTTCTTGAATTGATTACCTCTATTTCAATTTCTTTTAATGACTTGATAATTGCATTTTCTACTTTATCGTATTCCATTTTTGCTGTAGTTAGTGTTTTCATATGTTTGTGCTAGTCGGCTAACGCTGTTTATTAAAAAAAGAAGTGAAACTTATTAAAAGTTAGTTTACCCTTTGATACTCTGTATTCTCTTTCTCTTTTAAAAGATCAATAAGATGTTCGCCTGTTATTGGTAATTCCATTTATGCCTTTTTCCAAAAATCATAATAGTTAAACCATTGTTCAGGGTTCTCCTTCACCATTCCTTCGAGGTCGCAAACATAATCTTCCATAATCATATCCAGTGTAGTTTCATTTGTAACAGTTCTGTGGGGACGGCAATAGAAATTATAGTGCGTTGCACTTCGCTTTACTCCATAAACAAACGAATAATTGGCACGAAAAGTTTTGATAATTTGAAAGATACCCATAGGAAAGCGCGCATCCTCTCCAAGAAATTTAAAACTACGGGTTTTGCCGTCACTCAAAAAGCGGTCGGCAGTAGTGGCAATTATCTCGTTGCGCTCTAATGCTTCACCAATTTCATAAATATGAGAAAGGTCATCTTTGATAGGAATAAGTTTGAATTTTCTACCACCGGTAACTTCATCCAGATAGTTTTTTATCTGCTCGTGTTCGCGGTCGTAAACAAGAATATTAATGGTATCGCCATAGTTCATTAGATAGTGTCCGGCAATTTCCCAGTTGCCGAGATGTGCCCCTAATAAAATTCCTCCCTTATTTCCTGCAACAATAGCCTGCATGTTTTCTGCACCAAAAGATGCTGATGTAAATTGGTCTTTCATGCCCGACATAATCATTGTTTTATCAATGAGCATTTGACCTAAGCGATAATAACTGATATAAATTCTGAAGAATGCTTTGAATTTACTGTAACCGATACGCTGGTGGAAGTAGTTGTAAATGTGCTTCGATGTTTCTGTAGAAAAGAGAAAATAATACAGCGCTACAAAATACAGAATGAAATAGGCGGGGCGAACCCCGAAATTTTTAAAAATAAAAATGAAGATGGCGTAACCGATTTTATTGCCACGCGATTTACCTTTCCACTCAGCCATCTATGAGGTGGATTGTCCTGTTTTATTGATGACGTAATCGTACAGATTTTGAAAGGTGCGGATACTTGTAAAGTCTTCCTGTTTTACTTTAATACCGAAATTACCTTCGAGAATAACTACGAGGTCAACATAGTCTAGCGAGTCCAGTTCTAGCGTTTCTTTAAGGGTTCCTTCAGGGGTAATTTTTCCTCCATCTACCTCAAATTCCTCTATCAAAAATTCATTGATTTTGGAAATTGTTTCTTCGTTGCTCATAATTGGGTTGAGTTTCGTTTCGCTTCGCGATGATTTCACGGATAACAGCCGCTTAATTTCACCGATAATTCAAATTCACTTTTTCACTTTTTGTTTTATTACTGTCTTTATCGTTATGCACTTATACGTGTAATCGTAGCGCAGCTATCACTTCCACTTTCTAACTATCAGCGAAGAATTAGTTCCGCCAAAGCCAAAAGAATTGGACAAAAATACATCAATATTTTTCTCTTTAGTTATAGTTGCAATATTCAGTTTTGCCGAAAATTCATCAGGGTTTTCGAAATTAATGTTAGGGGCAACAAAGCTATTTTGCATCATCAGCATGGAATAAACAATTTCACTCGCTCCAGCCATCCAACATTCGTGCCCGGTCATAGATTTTGTTGAACTTACCAATGGCTGATATGCACCAAACACCGCACCTATCGCCTGTGCCTCGCTGGCATCGCCTTGCGGAGTAGAGGTGGCGTGTGCATTGATGTAATCAATTTCATCAGGATTTACATCGGCATCTTTCAAGCACATCATCAGAGAACGAACGGGACCATCAACGGTTGGATTTGAAATATGTCCGCCATTGGAGGAAAACCCATAGCCGATTACTTCGCCTAAAATTTTAGCCCCACGCTTTTGTGCGCTCTCCAGCGATTCGATAATCACGGTAGCCGCTCCACCGCTTGGAATAAGCCCATCTCTGCTTTTATCAAATGGACGTGATGCTTTAGTGGGCTCGCCTTCTCGTGTAGAAAAAGCAGCTAGCGCATCAAAGGTTCCCATTGAAAAAATATTTAATTCCTGTGCACCACCGCATACCACCCTGTCTTGATAACCGTGACGAATTAAAAAATATCCAAGACCAATTGAATGTGAACCGCTGGCACAAGCAGCACTAACCGTAAAATTGATGCCTTTCAACTTGAAGATGGTTGCTAAGTTCATATTCACCGTGCTGTTCATGGTTTGAAAAACCGCACCACTTCCCGCAAATTGTGTATTCTTCTTTTCGCGCATAATGTCAGTGGATTCTACCACCGCTTGCGCTGTGCTATCATTGCCGTAAATAATTCCTGTTTCGTGATGATCGAGAAACTCTTGATCTATTTTTGCCTGTTGCAAAGCTTGAAGCGTTGCCATGTAAGCATACTCACCGGGTTCCGATAGCATAACCCGCGAACGCCTGTCGAGTAAATTTTTGAGTTGTGGTTTTTCGCAAACACCGGTTAAGCCCGAACGGTAACCAAATTCTTTGCGCGCAGGGTCAAGCACAATGCCCGACTTGCCATTAAAAAGCGAATCGCGCACTTCATCTGTATTTTTTCCGATGCAAGACCAAATTCCAAGACCAGTTATAACTACACGGTTCATGGGTCAATATTAAAATTTTGAAGGGTAGCTTGCAAACTGTTTTCCGTCATCCTTGCAAATTTTCTTGGCTAACTCTCTTCCGCTCATTACAGCAATTGGTAGCCCTCCGCTTGGTCGGTTCCAGTGGCTGGCATAGTAGAAGTTCTTCAACCCGGGGAAAGTTGATTTTATAGGAACCGATGCCAGAAAATTTTTGCCTGCCATTAAACCCTGTGCGCTGCCTTTCCAGTTGCCTGTGTAGCGAAGAATAGTGGCGGGAGTGGCAACATCTATTACTTCTATAAACTCGCGGATGCCACCAAGTCGCTTATCAAGCTGTTCGATAATTTTTTCGGCAAACTCACTTTTTATTTTGCGGTATTCAGCGCGGTTATTTTTGCGATGGTCAATCCAAAACTCTCGCTGTTTAGTATAAAAACTAACAACCACTGAACTCTTTCCCTTTGCAGCCATAGTGGGGTCATAGCTATATATGTGAACTTCCATACGATTATACTTTGTGCCATCAGGAGAGAGGAGAGTAGTATCCAACGGATAACGAGTAAGGTGAGGTAAATGCGAAAGGTCTTTGTTAACACCAAATGAAAACTGCATCACAGAAAAGAAAACTTCAAGACTCCTGTTTTCTTTCAACGCAAGCATATTTTTGTTTACAAACTTCCCTTCCAGCAATTCGAAAGCAGTGAAATACCAGTCGGCACAAGAGATAATCAGATCGGAGTAATGAATTTTTCCATGCCGCACTTCAACTGCTTTAGCAATTCCGCTTTCAGTAAGAATTTTATGGACAGGCGTGTGATAATGAATTTTACCACCGAGTTCTAAATATCTTTTTTCAAAACGCTCTGCAAACTTGAGTGAACCGCCAATTGGATAACCAGCGCTTTTTTTATCGAAACTTGCCATTGGGAAATATATGACCAACAGGTTTACTTCCTCACCATCATACACCATTTCAAAACTTTCTTTCAGGAATGGGTTTTTAAGTTTTGCAGCAAAAGTGTAATTAGTTTGTCCTAATAGTTTCAGAAACCAATATAGAAACTCAACATAGCGCGTCATTTTTATTCCGCGAATGATAGAAGGGATGAGCGGCAAATCATCCATGATAGGCGGCATTTCAAATTTCTGAATAATGCGCATCGGCTTTATGAAATCGCGAATTGCCTTTTCGTCTTCAGGAGCAAGGTCAATTAAATATTCTTGCAGTTGGTTGAGATTAGTGTAGAAACGAAATGTATTGCTGCCGTATTTATCTCGACTGTTTTTTACTTCAATAAACATTCTTATTTCGTGATTGACCCATTCTACTTTTTTCATGTCAATCAGTTCGTTCCAAATTTTGTAGAAGGAACTTCCCTTATCGGAGCCGAGAATCCAATGTGCGCATCCGTCAAACACATAATCGCCTTTTTGCCAACTGGTGCAAAGTCCTCCGGGAATATTATGTTTTTCGAAAATTTGAGTTTCGTAACCGTTCATTTGCAAGTAGCAGCCCAATGAAAGACCTGAGATGCCTGCGCCAATGATGTTGACTGACTTTCCAGCCCCCAAACCCCCGAAGGGGGCTTTAAAGACATTCTCTTTCACCATAAAATTTGATTTGTATTATCAGTGTAATCTATGGCTGATATCTGTGAAATCAAACCGTTAGGTATAAAGCCCTCCATTCACATTTATCACTTCGCCTGTAATGTAAGATGCGCCCTTAGAGGCAAGAAAGGAAACTACTTCTGCTACTTCATTGGCTTCGCCAAAACGCTGCATGGGGATAATGTTACGGAACTGGGACTCTTCAATTCCTTCGGTCATTTCGGTTTTAATGAAACCGGGGGCAACAGCATTTACGGTTACTCCGCGTCTGCCAATCTCTTGTGCAAGTGCTTTGGTAGCTCCTATTACTCCCGCTTTGGAAGCCGAATAATTGGTTTGTCCCGGAAGTCCTTTTATTCCTGAGAGAGAAACAACATTAATAATTCTTCCATATCGTTTCACCACCATGCCGGGAACAACTAACTTAGTGATGTAGTAAAAGGAATCGAGGTTGGTGCGAAGCACATCATGCCAATCATTTTCCGGCATCATTATCATCAAGTTATCTTTTCTTATTCCGGCATTATTCACTAATACTTCAATTGGTGTTTCTTTATTCGCTTCTATCCATTCGCCTAAAACTTTTTGAATATTTTCTTTATCGCTCACGTCAAATTTCATAGTAGCTGCATCGCCTCCGGCTTCTTTAATCAACGCAACTGTCTTATCAGCTTCGGTTTCGTTGCGCTGAAAATTTACTAATACAAAATAACCTTGTGCGGCAAGTTTCAAGCTAATTGCTCTTCCTATTCCACGAGAGCCACCGGTTACTAATGCGTACTTCATGATTTATATGACTTCAGGATTATTGCACTTTAAATATTCTTTTATGCTTCTCAACTCTTTATAGCGTGGCAGATCGCTATCTATTTTTGAAGCTGCTTTTCTTATTCCTTGGTAAAACTCTTTTGGCTTCTTCGAAATCTTATCACCCATACCCAAACAATCAATTGCTTCTACAACCGCGAGCGTATGCACTGCTAACACTTCAAAAGTATTTTCAATTACGCGAGCTGCCATTAAGGCAGCGTTGCTTCCCATGCTTACTATGTCCTGATTGTCGTTGTTACTTGGAATGCTGTGTATATAAACAGGATTGGAAAGCGTTTGATTTTCCGCAACTGTGGATGTAGCAGTATATTGAATACCCTGAATGCCGAAATTTAAACCAATAGTTGCCGTATTGATGAACGGAGGAAGTTTGCCGTTAAGTTTATCGTTGAGCAGATAATTTAGTTGACGGTCTGCTAGCATTGACAGCTTAGTTATGGCAATTTTTAGTTTGTCCATTTCGAACGAAACATAATCGCCATGAAAATTTCCTCCATGAAAAACATTCTTTGCCTCCTCATCAATCATCGGGTTATCACTCACCGAGTTGAATTCATTTACCACCACTTCCTGAGCATACTCGATTGTATCATATATGGGTCCGAGAATTTGCGGCATACAACGCAACGAGTAATATTCCTGCACTTTATCTTTAAAGTGAGTCTCCTCTGTGTCGGTATATAAATGGTCGTGGCGGTTTTTCATCAATGTGCTATTCGCAATTATTTTGCGCATGGCTTCTGCTACTTTGCGCTGCCCTGTGTGAAGTTTTACTTCATTGAGCGGTGCAGATATGTGGTCGTCAAATGCTTCGAAAATTTCATTGATAGTAATAGAAATAAGCGTGCTCCAGTTGAGTAATCTTTTTGCTTCGATAATATTGATAAGTCCGATGCCTGTCATACAAGAAGTGCCGTTCATCAATGCCAATCCTTCGCGTAAACGAATAGCAAAAGGAGTAAGGTTGTGTACATGAAGAATTTCTGTAGCATCATGAATTTTTCCTTCGTGATGAATTTCACCTTCCCCGATAATCGCTAAAGCCATGTGAGCTAATTGCACTAAATCACCACTAGCTCCAACTCCTCCGTGTTCATATATCACTGGAATCAGGTCGTGATTAATCATGTCGCGGATGAGAAGCAACAAGTCAGGATGCACACCGCTTTTGCATTGCGCAAAAGTGTTGAGGCGGTCAATGAGCATAGCTTTGGCAAACAAAACATCTATTGGTTTGCCAGAACCACCCGCATGACTGCGAATAAGGTTGTATTGCAGGTTCAGCCGCTCTGCATATGGTATTTTATGCTGCGCCATAGGACCAAATCCCGTGTTGATGCCATAAATAACTTTGTTCTTTGAGAATTCGAGCAGGAAACGGAAATTGTCATCTGCTTTTTTTAAAGTAGCGGCACTTATATCTATCTTTTCTTTGCCAAAAAGAACTTTGGCAACCCCATCGAGCGTTACTATTTTTTCACCTGCTGCAATCATTACTTAGAGTAGAAGTTTATTTTCGATAATTCGCGCAAATATGTAATTCCTTTTCCAAAAAAATGAAAGTATTATTTGCTGCTATCTAAGCAGCGTAATACTTCCCTTCATCAGGCGAATTTCATCGTCATTTATACCCGAAACTTCGAGAGTGTAAACGAACACTGCAGGACTAAGTTTTGTGCCTTTGTAAATCCCATCCCACTTAAAATTAATGTCGTAGCTGTCAAATACTTTTTCACCTATGCGGTCAAAGATTTTTACGTGTAGGAAATCTACATCATTCAAATTGCCGAAAATCTGGAAAAAATCGTTGTTGCCATCGGCATTGGCTGTAAAAACATTGGGAACGAATAGTTGTAAATAGGGATCAACCTGTACAGGATGAGTGACGCTGTCTTCGCAAGGTCCGTTTCGTGCAGTTAGTGTAATGAAGTAAGTGCCTGGTTTATTATATCCGTGTGGAAGCGGATTTACATCATAGCTGAAACTATTATCTCCAAAATCCCAGAAGTAAGTATTATCAGCCGGAGAACTCATGTTGTGCAAAGGGAACGAAAATTCGGAATTAAAAACATACGGCACATCAACAGAAAACTGTGCTATTGGTGACGGGAAAATAGTTACTCTGAAAGTATCGGAATATGCCACGCACGAATTGCGATTGGCATTGTAAGCAGTGAGAAAAACAAGATGCTCTCCGGGTTCTTCGGCATAAAATGGCAACGCTCCATCGTAAGTAGTAACAGATTTAATCTGATTATTATACAAAATGCTCCATTTGTAAACAGAAGATGGAAATACAGAGTCAACCGAGAAGAAAGCAAGAATACCCGCACATGCAGCGGTATCAATAGGTGGCAAGTTTGCGCTTGGTGTTTCGTATATCAATACATCGAAGTATGAAGTATCAGAAGGGCAACCATTGGTTCCCTGCGCTACCATCCAACCATTGTATGTTCCCGGTGCAGAATAAATATGAGCAGGATTTGCAGAAAACAAATCGTAAGTGCCATCACCAAAATAGGTTTGATAAATTCCCACATCTACACCGCCAGTGTTTTGGCTAATTATTGTAAGTGCACTATCGGCACAGCCAGTGGGAGGAACTGTAGTAGAAAGAATCGGACTTGGGAGAATAGTTACTCGAAGAGTGTCGGAATAAGCTGCACACGCAGTGTTATTATTCGAATATGCTTTAAGAAAAATAAAATGCAATCCTGTATCTTGCACTGTGAGAGATAATAAACCATTAAAAGTAGTGGCGCGAGTAGTTTGGTTATTGTGAACAATACTCCACTCATAAGTTGCATTCGCATAAACTGTATCTACTAAAAGATTGATAGCGATTGCCGAACACGAAACTGTATCTAATGGCGGCAAATTTGCGCTGGGTGTTTTATAAACGGTTGCATTAAAGCGCGAAGTATCTGAGCGACATCCGTTAATGCCAACTGCTACCATCCATCCGTTATAAGTGCCGGGCGAAGAATAAGTATGAACCGGATTAGATGCTACAAGGTCATAACTGCCATCGCCAAAGTAAGTAGTATAAGCCCCCGCAGAAATGTTTCCTGTATTTTGACTGCTTATGGTAATTAAACTATCGGCACATCCAATGCCCGGAATAACAGTTGTAGAAAGAATAGGTCCCGGATTTACATGCACCACCAAGTTGTCTGATTTTATTTTGCACTGACAATACATGGTCAGGTTAACGGTGTAATCTCCCGCTGAATCATAAGCATGAGTAACGGCTGAATCGCTGGGAACGGGCTGCGAAAAACTTCCATCGCCAAAATTGTAAGTGACAATACAATTTGGAATAACAGATGCCGAAAAACGAAAAGTGTCAAACACACAATTGTAAAATGTATCAGCATAAAGTGCCGGAGCAAAATTCGCCTGATGCACAACTACTGTTTGGCTTACACTATCGTAGCGGTTACACGAAAACACAACCAACTTAAAAGTATATGCTGAATCTGCTTGGTCAGCATACAACGTATCAATCTGCTGAAGATTACCGCTGGTAGAAAACAGCACATTGTTTTTATACCAAAAGAAATCTGCCGCAGGATAAAGCGCAGAGTTATTAATGATAGTAATTGCTAATGGACTGCAAGTTGAATCATAGTTCAATGCAATAACAGGAAGCACTGCACGATTGAAATAAACATAATCGGTATAATCTATAATCGGGCAGTAAGCAGAAGTAACCGATAACGTAATCGGCACAGCAAGAAATTGATTTACACTGCTGGTATCAACAATTGTTGGCGGAGTAGAAGTGGTTACTCCTGCATAAGTCCATGTGCTTACAAATTGAGTATCGGGATTAAAAGAGATGTATGCTGTATCGAGATAGCAAATAGTATCGGGAGCAAGCGAAAAGAAAGCAGTGGGTTCATCTAATACAACTACCGAATCATTATGAATCTCGGTACACACCGAATCGGCAAGTGTGATAGCAATAAATTTTGTGCCGGCAGAAGAATAACTATGCGTGGTGTTGCTATCAATAGTTCCATCTCCCCAGTTAATCGAAAAACTTAATGTTGAATCACTTTTAATAAACCTAAAAGTTGAATTAATGCAATTGGTGTCGGTAAGTGTGTAAGACGAATTTAGCGGGGGCGCAATAGTAATTACTGCCGAATCGCGGAAGATACAACCGGTCGAGGGGTCGGTATAAGCAGCATAAAAAGGATTGAGAAAGGTAACAGAAGAATCGCCATGCATAATGCCGAGCGCAGAAGAAACATACGTGCCGTTGAAAACAATATTCGGAATGCTGCCCGTAAGCGTAATGTTTCCCGGGTGCGCACAATAGAAACTGTCATGCGCCTGAATGGTAAATCCTTCGCCAGTGATAGTTAGCGTATCGCTGTTTCCGCAACTTGGCTGATAAACGAATTGATATGCCTTTGCAGAATCTATGAGGATAGTATCATTCACAATTAGATTTGTATCGCCTACCAATGTGATAGTAGTTGAAGGAAACACCGGAAGGATATAAACTGTTTGCAAACAGACCGTAGTATCTGCAGGTAGATTGAGCTCTACTCTAGGAATTACATTAAATGAATCTCGGAAGTAAACTGTATTGCAAATGGTAAATGAAGTATCGGTTACTACATACCATCCTGTATCAGGCAGATTAACAGTAGCTGAAAGAAAAGAAGAAGCGAAATCGCTGTAAATAACTCCGGCATTATTTCTTATCCAAAAATGATTTGTCTGTTCGGGCCCTGCTGCGCTTTGATAATAATCAGATACCACTAATGGATTATTTCCCGTTCCATTGTCACATAAATCGGGAATGCTGCTTTGGGTTAAATCAACCCGCGATTCAAGTATGATAGTGGTATCAATAATGCAAGTTCCAAATTGGAACGACAGCACATAAGTTCCTCGGGCATTAAAAATCAAATAAGGGTCCGGTGTATTTTCATCAAAAAGTTGCACAGCAGGAGAAATTGGCGCAACAGAAGTAAAATAATAATTGCTGCTGCCCATACCGTTTATATGCGCTCTAATAGTATCTCCGGTACAAATTGGAGAAGGTAGAGATAAGCCTATGTCAGTTAGAGTATAAGTGTCAATGGTTACTCTGTCAGAGTCAATGCCGCACTCATTTTGTGCAAACAAACCCAGCACAAAAGTTCCGGGTGTGGTATAGAGATGCGGGAACGAATTGAAGTAACTAAAGTCGGTATTCCATACCGTATCCGAAAGTGTTCCATCGCCATAGTCCCACCAGTAATCGGTGTAGTCTGTTTGCAAATAGCTGTTGGTACAACCGAAGTCAAGTATCAGTGCGCTGTCGGTTGTGCAGTATTCCGCATGTTGAAGGTTTAAATCTGCTCTTGGTTTAAAGCGAAACGAAACAGAAGTTTGGCTGTAATTAAAACTATAGCCCAAGGGACAGCGTTTAAAAAAATTTGCTCTTATGTCGCAGTTAATTCCCGGCTCTCCGTTATTCCATGCAGTGCAACTATCTTCAGGTAAAAAATGATAGTAATGTGTAATGTTGAAAGAAGTATCAGGCGGCACGAAAGTGGTATCCTGTCCATCACCAAAACTTACACAAACGGTATCTACCAAAATACCTGACTCCAAGTGAATGGTGGCTACGCTTTCGAAACAAATGGGACTACCGCTAACACAAGTAATAAGAGGAATAATAGTATCGCATCTTGCATTAGCACTACGGGTAATACATTGAGCAGTTGTATCAAAAGAAAATAGAGTGAATAGTAAAAGCCATCCCGTGAAGATTTTAAAAAAGCGAGTAACGGGAAATTTTGGCATTCCTGGTTTTATAAAATTTCGAACTGCTTCAAAGATAGAAGATATTCAATGCACTGTAAAATTTATAGCATAATCAGTTTTCCATAGGTTTAGTGTCTTCTGTTCAAAAATTTATTTTGTTGTGCTATTCAAGTGAAAATTGTAATAAGCTAACCCGAACCGAACTTGAACCGAATAAGATACTGGTAGAATACACCTACACATTATATTTAGATGTTGCTATGCTTTATCCTTTCAAAGGTTGTTTGCAAAAACCTTTTGGAAAATTTACATGCTATGAGTATTAGAAAATATAAGAAAGATGGCGTACAACAATGAGCCCTATCTTTACCAATAGCTATTCCTGTACCTGCTTCAACGACTTTAGCAAATAACTATAAGCCAATGCCAGCACACGGCTGTAAGATTCGCCTTCAAACTGGTTGGTGTCGTTGGTATTTTTATCAGTCAGCAGTAGAGTAAATAGTCCGTCATCATCCATATCAAACGATACGGTGTATTTCTGCAACAGTATTTTAAGCTTGGTAGTATTACGCATAGTTGGCGCGGCTAAAATAAAGTAATGAATCATTATAGAAACTAATTGACGGCAATACTCTTCGCTTGAGAATCTACCGTGAAGGTGAAATCATGCCTAACCAAAATATTAAAATCAAACAATTATTTTTCCTCCTTCAAATTTTAAAACACCCGTATGCACGCAGGCAAAAATTTTTCATTCCCTGAAGTTGTCACTTGGACTCGCAGGGATATTTTTTCACTCCTTATTATAGCCACCATTCCTACCTTCTTTTATGTGGTTTTAGATTGGAAGTGGCTTTCCATTCCTTGGCTGCCTATTGCGCTGCTGGGTACTGCAGTTGCCTTTGTAGTAGGGTTTGCTAATAATGCTTCCTACGACAGAATGTGGGAAGCGAGAAGGTCGTGGGGTGCTATTGTTAACAGCAGTCGCGTATGGGGTATGATGGTGCGTGATTACATCACTAACAAACATGCATTCGAAAAATTAAGCAAAGAAGATTTGAATAAAATTCATCAACAACTTATTTATCGACACCTGGCATGGTTAACCGCACTGCGCTATCAATTGCGGGAGCCACGAGTTTGGGAAGCTATTTACGAAGTTCATAACCAAGAATACAAGAATAAGTATTTTACAGTAGAGGAGCAGAACCAAAAAGTAGAAGATTCACTGGCGAAATATTTATCGGTAGAAGAAATAAGTTACGTACTCTCCAAAACAAATCGCGCTACTCAGTTGATAGCCATGCAATCGGAGCAGTTAAAAGAACTTCTCAAGGTTGGATTAATTGAAGACTTCCGACACATGGAATTGGAAAAAATACTGGCTGAATTTTATACTCAACAAGGAGTTTCAGAGCGCATTAAAAATTTTCCTTACCCACGCCAATACGCTACTCTCAATTTATACTTCATCAAAATTTTCACTTTTCTACTCCCATTCGGTATGCTGCAAGAGTTTGATAAGATGGGCGATAATTTAGTGTGGCTGTCAATTCCGTTCAGCGCATTAGCCGCTTGGGTTTTTACTACCATGGAGAAAATAGGGAAGAGTACCGAGAATCCGTTTGAAGGTAGTGCGAATGATGTGCCTATTACTGCTATGAGCCGGAGTATTGAAATAGATTTGCGAGAAATGCTGAACGAAACAGAAATACCAACACCAATTAAACCGGTTAATAATATCCTTACATAAAAAAGAATCATGAACAATATCGAAAAAATATTTGCGAACAACAAGCAATGGGTAGCAGATAAACTTTCTGTTGACCCCGAGTACTTTGATACGTTATCGAAAGGGCAACAACCAGAGTTCCTCTACATCGGCTGTTCCGACAGCCGGGTAACAGCCGAAGACTTAATGGGCGTGCAACCGGGTGAAGTTTTTATTCACCGCAACATTGCCAACATGGTTATTAGTATTGATTTGAATGTAATGTCAGTGCTGAACTATGCAGTGAGGCATTTAAAAGTAAATCACATTATCGTATGCGGTCACTATGGTTGTGGCGGTGTAAAAGCTGCCTTGCAATCAAAAGATATGGGAATTCTAAATCCCTGGTTGAGAAACATCCGAGATGTGTACCGTCTTCATAAAGAAGAATTGAATGCCATTACTGATGATAAAAAACGATATAACCGCCTAATTGAATTGAATGTACAAGAGCAATGTGTTAACCTTATTAAAACCGCTGCAGTGCAGGAAGCCTATACAGAAAGAGGTCTGCTTGTTCATGGTTGGGTGTTTGATATTCATACAGGCAAACTGATTGATTTGAAAATAGATTTTCCGCACATTTTGCGGAACATCATGGAGATATACAAATTGTTTTAAATTTTATCGTTCTGTATCGTAGTCATGCTCTTTTTAATTGTTTATGCAATTACTTGCGCAAACTTTAAATTCCTATTATATTAGCTGTATGATTATTCGTAGCACTTATTACGGCTTTTATTTTTACGCGTGGAAAACCACAGCCGGATAAGTGTATTGACAAAATATATGTTGAACGAAATCCCGGCTTAGAACCGGGATT
>JBKJJB010000154.1:0-6366 GCA_046598235.1 Chitinophagales bacterium | reverse complement strand
ACTAATCAATCCCTCTGTTTCAAATAATTTTCCATCATTGTTAGATGCCTCCGAAAGTCCATCGGTATAGTTCATTAAAATCGAATCGCGCTCTACCTTCACTTCCCCGTAATTAATTACAGGAAGCGTGTCAAACATTCCTAAAATAGTACAGCCTTGTTCGAGCAACTGAACAGCGCCATTCAAAAAAAGTATAGAAGGATTATGCCCGGCATTTACATACGTGAGAATACGAGTGCTATAGTTGTATATACCTATAAAAAATGTAATGAACTTTTCACCTTTTGTTATATCCAACACTTTTTTGTTTAGTAAACCGATGAATTCTTTAAGCGAATACTGATGTGCAAGAAGCGTACGCATATTGGCTTGAAAATTCGCCATTAAAATAGCAGCAGGAATTCCTTTGCCCGAAATATCGCTGACACAAAATGCAATTTCATTTTCGCTGAGTTCTATAAAATCATAATAATCGCCACCGATATTTTTGTGCGGTTTGTAGAAAGCAGCGGCTTCTATTCTTTCATTATTCGGAAGGCATGCGGGCACCAACAGATTCTGCATATCAGCCGCCAGCTTCAATTCCTTTTGCATTACCAATTGGTCAATCTGAGTTTTCACTAATTTTTTATTCTCCTGTGCAACGACTAGTACATTGGTTAAAGTTTGAATAAATTTCAACTTCTCATCCTTTGTATCAGTTTGCTCATTGCCAAATGAACCAATCAATGCGTAACCAATTGCTTCTTTTTTATGTAACACGGGAATCAGAAATTCAAAATCTTTCAGGGTGTCATCTTTGATGGCAGCAACGGGTGTAATAAAAGTGAACAGCGGGAACTTTACTTCTACATCATAATTCAAAATACTACCCGGTAATTCGCCCGGAGTAATACACATCCAATTATCGTCCGACTCTTTAATAAACAAAGCGATTTGTTTAACTCCAATTTGTGCGTGAAGTATATTTTCATAAATGCGCGAAAGAGCGGTAATTGGCATGTTGCTGTTTACCGCGCGCGTAATATCGAGCAGCGAATCTATTTGCAACTGTTTCACCGCAAGCAATCGTTCAGTTGCGCTGAGTCGCTTTTTGAAAAAATTTAATTCCGAAAATTCTTCTGTTGCCATTTTATTTTGAAGACTGAATTAGAAAAGCGTATGAAGTTAGAAAAACTTATGAAGTTGCATTTTGCATTTATCTCTCCGGTAGGTGGGGCTTTAGTCAAGTTGACCTTTTACATCCAACGCATCGCGTAACCCGTTACCCACTAAATTAAATGCCAGCACCAAAAGCATAATTGCCAACCCCGGAAAAAGCGCGAGATAAGCTTTGTTGGTGTCAATGAAATCTTTGTACTCATTCAGCATACTTCCCCAACTGGGTGCAGGTGGCTGAATGCCGAGACCGATATAACTTAGTCCACTCTCTACCAAAATAGCACTTGCAAAATTGGAACAGGCAACTACGATAATCGGGCCGAGAATATTCGGAAGAATATGTTTGAAAATTATTCGTGCATGGTTGTAGCCCAAACTTTTTGCTGCGCTTACAAATTCCATTTCGCGGATAGAAAGAAATTGTCCGCGCACAATACGCGCTACTTCTACCCACATGGTTAAGCCGACTGCAATAAAAATCATCACCAACTTATTTTCAATCAAACTGCCCGCACTGATGTAAAGCCCCATTGCCAAAAGTAAAGTAGGAATGCTCCAAAAAACATTTATCACCCACATGATTACCTCATCTATCCATCCACGGAAATAGCCCGCAAGCGCACCAAGAAAAATTCCGATAAAAAGCGAAATGCCTACCGATATTAAACCTACAGAAAGCGAAACTCGAACTCCGATAATCAAGCGCGAAAGAATATCTCTTCCAAACTTATCGGTGCCGAGCCAAAATCTTTTCTCAATAATCTGGCACTGGTCAACAAGAATTTTTCTTTCCTCGGGTTTTAAATCATTGAAATCATTCCCCAGAATATCTATGTAGGAAAGTTTTCTTGATTCTGTTTTAAAGCTCTTTCCGCGATACTCGGTATAAGCAAGAGAATCTTTTTCGAATTTGAAATCGGAAATTGGAATGGGTTCGTAGTTTTTAGTAAAGCCATTGAGCAATCCATTAAAAAAATTGTTCTTCTCAAAATTCTCCTTTCGTTTTTGAAGAATGAAAATTTTAAAATTGGGCGGATGTGTTTCTAATTGTAAAATCTGCTCATTTCCCGATGGAGAATTATCAGGAGCAACTGTATAGGCAAAGAGCGAAAGCAAAACCGCAAACACAATCACCCACAAACCGAACATGGCGCTTTTGTTGCGCTTGAGTCTGCGCCACGCTTTTTGATTAAGAGATGTGCTTTTAAGTTCGGAAGCCATGAATGTTTAAAGAAACGAATATGCACAGCCAAAACTTAATCTCTACTCATAAATATTAACAGGCAGATAAGAACGTGTAGTTTACTTGCCTTTAAATTCAAGGGGGGTCTTCCCTGTTTTCTGGCGGAAGAAATTAGTGAAATGTGCGGCATCGGTAAAGTGAAGGTCGTACGCTACCTGCTTAATGGGCTTGTTGCTGAATTTGAGCAATCGCTTTGCTTCAACAATAATGCGGGCATGAATAAATTCAAGTGCGGTTATACCGGTGTTTCTTCGGCAGAGTTCGTTTAGTTGTTTTGGCGATATATGAAGCAGGTCGGCATATTCTGCTACGGAATGTATCTTTCTGTAATTTTTTTCTACTGCATTGCGCAGTTGAATATAATCGAGTGAGTCAACCGTATTTACTGCAAGTTGCGGTAGTTGTAAAGCACTTGAACACTTGCCGATAAACACCGAAAGCAAATCGAGCAGCACCACATCTTTGTTAGCATGATGACTTTCGTTTTCGTGCTTTATCAATTGAATCAGTGAAGCAAAAAACTCTTTTTCACTTTTAGTAATATTAAAAGCAACTGCTTCGCCTGCATCCATAAAGCGGAATAAGCGCATGAGCAGCTTGGTAGTTTCATCGCGCATGAGGAAAAACTGCTCGGTGAACATGATGGCATGAGCAAGGAAATTTTTACCTCCGTGCAGCGCATGAATTTGTCCAGGCAAAACAATGTGAATACTCCCCGGTTCAATAGCTACTTCTTTAAAATCAATAACGTGTCTTCCTTTTCCTTTCAGAAAAACAAACACTGTCCAGTAGCCGTGGCGATGTTCTACATCGGGCACTTCAAAGTTTTTTTCGGTAATGGTTACAAAGCGAAAATTGATTTCGCTGGAAGAAGAAAAACGATGAACAGGAGTAGAAGGTTCTATCGGTTTGCCCATCGTTTTCATACGGTGAAAATAAATTATGTATTAAGAGGTGTTTGAATTTAGCTTGAAAATATATTTTATGAGCCCTCAAAGTGAGTTTGTCATGCTGACGAAGGAAGCATCTTGTTTTTAGCTTGCCAACGAAATACAAGTTCCTTCACTTCGCAGAGCCTTCGTTCAGGATGAACTGTTCAAGTTGCAAAGGGAGGGAGCGGATGGCTAACATCCCGAACGGCTTTTGTAAGCTAATGACAAAGTTAGTTTCCTCCGCTCCTGTTCCTTCAATGATGAATAATCAACAAATTTATTATCCATCTCCTTTCTTGAATGCAAGCATAGGATGACAAACTCTTTCATAAATTTTTAATGCTTGCAATCTGCTTGTCTCATCCATAAAAAAAGCGGGGCAATTCCCTTGACCCCGCCCCTCTTTACTTAACCAATGGTAATTATTTATTTAATACAAATTTCTTGGTGCTGATAGTTTTTCCGTTTTCACTGATAGTAGCAAAATAATTTCCTGCTCCCAGTTTTGAAAGATTGATGGATGTGCTTCCTACAAACGTAGTTTGCATCATCAACTCACCTGTTGCATTTGTAATAAGCAATTGTTCTTCGCAGTAGTTGTTGCTGTTAGTCTTTACAAATAATTCGGCTTGCGTTGGATTAGGGAAAACTGTAAACGATGTTTCGTTTTTTACTTCTTCCACACCGCTGGTTATTCCTGCATCAAAAATCCAAAGCTCTCTTCCTGCGCTGTTGAAGTTAGCCGGTACAATTACCTTGCTTCCCCACACTTTAAAATCAAACACATCTGCCATGCCGCAGCTTAAAGTATAATTGAATGGGTGCGCTGTGTTAGCTCCTTCGGGCATTACGGTGCTTAAATTTTGCAAGTCTGCATCGCCCTGAAAAAATACCTGATTGTTAGTATTGCTATCGTAAGCCGCAAAGAATACCTTGTTACCATTGCCCACCAACATACCGTTAGCATTCCAGAAATAGTAAGGCAGGGTATAGCCGCCTAACAACGTAACCGAGTACGCTAAGTTGCTGAGTGCAATGCGATGAATGTGCTGTTGGTCTTCTCCAAGAAAATAAATACTGTTATTGGCAAACGTAAGATTCTGTAACCAGCTAATACTTGCATTCGGTATCAACTCTTGCGGTATGGGATTGCTATTTGTAATACGAAACACATTAGCCGAAGTAGCAGTAGATGCGGTAAAATAAAGCGCGCCATTATACAAGGTGAGTTGCGAAGGATATGAATTGCCGGTTGTTGCCAGCGTTACCTTCTGAACATTTCCATTTACATTTCCATCGAAAGTATAAAGTTCATTGCCTTGTCCTGACTCAGCTGCTACCAAATAAATTTTACCGTTGAAAGCCGACATTTCGGCAACGCTCGAAAGATTCACAGAAGCAGTAAGAGGACTCAACACTTTCTGTGTTCCCATGGTGGTTCCATCGGTACTCCATATTTCTTGATGCCAGTTGCTGTTGGGCAAAAGAAAATATACTTTGTTGTTCAGCTCGCAGTAGCCAAAGCCCTGTGAGTATTGAATAATCTGCATTAGCGAATCGGTTCCGCCCGGTGTTCCATCGGTAGTCATCAACTGTGTTTCGGAACAAAAAATAAGGTTGTTACCGAGGGTAGAAATATTTTGCGGCTGAAGAGCAGTGTTTGATGACTGGTTCATTTCTGCCACTTTCATAGTGCCACTGGTAAGCCCGTTGCTACTCCACAAGTCAAAATCAATACCGTTGTCGGTTGCCATAAACAAAATGCGGCTGTCTACTTTTACAATGTTGCCAATATTCGCGCTGCCGTTAGGGTTTATTTCTTTTACAAGCGAAGCATTTTGCGGAGTGCCGTCAGTTGCCCATAGCTCGGTGTTGTTTTCGTCATTCTGTGCGCTAAAGAACAGCCGACCGTTCAGTTCGGTAAAGCCGCTTAGTTCGCCTGCACCGTAAACAGCTTTGCTGCTATCCATCCACGAAAAGATTTCGCTGCCGTGTTGAGGATTTATTTCTGTTACTGAAAAAGTGCCGCTTGCCTGCGCCCATAGTGTGGCGGTGATGGCTGCGATGGTAAAAATTGTTTTCATAGTCGTTTGCTTTTGTGGTAGCAAATATCGGTTCTATCTGTCGGGAGGCATTGTAAATTTGGGCAGAAATGTTGTAAGTCCTTCTTTTATCTATCCGAATTATAAATATAGATTTTACAATGAGAAATGGGAAGTTATCAGCGGTTTTTGATAGCTTGCAAATATGAAACGCATATAACCATGTCGGCAACCTTTTGGATTTGTTATGCCTTGTTCTTCTTTATCTCCAACATATCATTGGTTGCTTATATTGAAGCAAACAAAACAAGGCTGATGGAATAGATTGGTGTGATTTATTTTATTGCCGGGTTTCTGCTGGCAGCTGCCATACGTTTGCACGACCTTACACAGCCATTCGACTCAGAGTATATTACAAAGGGCGTTATTACAAGAGAAGTTGTTTACCAGGGGCGAAGGAGCCACCGGGTAACTTACTACACTTACCGGGTGAACGGTAAAGAATATGAAAACGGCTTTGGCAAAGACAATAAGTCGGCAAAGCGATACATAACAGGAGATACGCTCGATATAACCTACGACCTGCTTCACCCCGAAAATTCGGTGCCTACCTATACCCAGTATTGGTATATCAATTCAGATAAAGAACCTTACTGGATAAAAATAAAACAAGGCATTGGAATGCAAAAAAGGCGGCACAACATGTGGGATATTTAGCCTTTCTTCAAAACAAAAATTCCACTTCTTAATAGAAGTGGAATAGAGTATTACTCTACTTCTTCCCCCAAGCCATAGTAGCGTTCACTGCTTTTTTCCAACCGGCATACAGAGCATTGCGCTCAGGCAGTTTTAGTTTGGGTTTAAACTCGGTATTCACTTTCCAGTGCTTAACAATGTTTGGCTTTTTGTAATAACCTACGGCAAGCCCTGCTAAATAAGCAGCACCCAGCGCGGTAGTTTCGGTTACCTCGGGGCGGTCAACCGGCAC
>JBKJJB010000107.1:0-3883 GCA_046598235.1 Chitinophagales bacterium | reverse complement strand
AAAGAAGGTTCGAGTAAAATTGCAGTGGTGTATGCGCAGGGAAACATTGTAGATGGCGAAGGGGAAGATGGTGAGATAGGGGGCGAGAAGTTTGCTAAACTTATTCGCAAACTCAGAAGAGATGAAAAAGTAAAAGCAATTGTGTTACGAATAAACTCCGGAGGAGGAAGTGCCTTGGCGAGCGATGTTATGTGGCGGGAGTTAGTGCTTGCTAAGAAAGATAAACCGCTGGTTGTTTCGTTTGGCGATGTGGCTGCCTCAGGTGGTTATTATATTGCCTGCATGGGCAACCGCATTTTTGCACAGCCCAACACTATTACAGGTTCTATCGGTGTGTTTGGTCTAATTCCTAATGCACGTAAACTTTTTAACGATAAACTTGGAATTACATTCGATGAAGTGGAAGTAAATAAACACGGAGTATTTGGCGGAGTTACTAAGCCGCTGGATGCCGAAGAATCGGCTTTTGTACAGAGAAGCGTGGAGAAAATATACTCAGAATTTAAATCGCGCGTAGCCGAAGGAAGGGGCAAGGACACCGCCTACATTGAAACCATTGCACAGGGAAGAGTATGGACAGGCAACCAAGGACTTGCCAACGGATTGGTAGATGAAATTGGCGGATTAGATGAAGCCATTGCTTACGCTGCCAAAACAGCCAACCTGAAAGACTATTACCTCAAAAACTACCCCGAAGAAAAAACATGGCAGGAGAAACTTGCCGAAAGTTTTGGCGATGCCAAAGCTGGATGGGTAAAGGAACAGTTAGGTGAACAATATGAAACCTACAAAACTCTTGAGTGGTTAAAGAAAACTAAAGGAGTTCAGGCAAGAATGGTGTATGATTTAGGATTGTAGAATTTCAAAGAAAACGTAAACAAAGAGGGCGCATGTGTGCCCTCTTTGTTTTAAGAATAGTTCATTTTTATCCCTCGTAATATTTTTGTTTCTCTGCCGTTACATTTATAAGTTTGATGTAAGATGCGAATGCTGTTTGTTACTTTCTTAATTATCTCTAATGCTATTGCATGTAATTATCTGTATGCAGTAACTCCGCATAAAGAGAGCATTGACAGTATTGTAGTTTACAAAGGAGAGCGGAAGATGCTTGCGTTTAAAAATAACCAGTTGGTGAAGACTTATCATATTTCATTAGGTAATCAACCTATTGGTGCAAAACAATTTCAAGGAGATGGCAAAACCCCTGAAGGGCTTTATTACATAAACGGCAAAAACCCCAATAGCGACTATCATAAAAACTTAGGCGTTTCGTACCCCACCGATGCAGAGAGAGCATGGGCAAGAGAGTTTGGCAGGTCGGCAGGCGGGGAGATTAAAATACATGGTTTCCCTAATGGATATACTCATATAGACCGCATTCGCTTACCACACGACTGGACAATAGGATGCATTGCTGTAACCAATAAAGAGATAGATGAACTATATGAACTGGTAGAAATAGGAACTCCTATTTTAATTACTCCTTAGTTATAAAGCACAAACTCCGCTTTTCAAAAGCGGAGTTTGTGCTTTATGCGTATTGAAATAGGTTACTTCAACAAGGTAACTGTTCCTTTATAATCTTTATCAATATGATTATTCAGCCAAACAAATTTGGCAGCATAAACATATACTCCGTTTGGAGCAAAATCGCCTTTGAAGCGACCATCCCATTCAAAGTTTATATCGTTGCTTTCAAATACTTTCTCTCCCCAGCGATTAAACACCATTATCTCAATTTGCTTGATGCCTGTTAAGTTGCCGAAAATACTCCATACATCATTCACTCCGTCTCCGTTTGGTGTGAACACATTAGGAATAAACACATCGTATTCTGGAACCACCGTTACATTCACTGTAGCATTACCCGAGCATCCTAAGTCATTTACCACCACTACTGTATAAACAACAGAATTATTACCGCTGAAGTCAGGATTAGGGCAATCGTAGCAGGATAATCCGAAAACAGGCAGCCAGTTGTAAGTAAGTATTCCCGATTGGTTGCTGTTGGTTTGAATCTGAACGGTTTCACCTAAATTCAGTTTAATAACACTCGGTGTTGTAGTAATGATAACAGGGTCTGGTTCGTTAATAGTAGCAGCATCTGATACAGTACAGTTATTCGCATCAGTTACAGTAACGTTGTAAGAACCTACACTTAGGTTAGTAAACAATCCGGTATTGTTTTGCGCGCCTGTAGAAAGCGAATAAGTATAGTTAGGCGCACCACCTGTAGCAGTGGCAATAATCTGCCCGTTGGTATACTGATAGCAGCTAACATCAATTGAATCTGCATTTACAGCAAGAAGGATGGGTTCATAAACAGTGGTACTGGAAGAAGCAGAACAAAGATTATTATCGGTAACCGTAACCGCATAATTACCTGCGGGAATATTGATGCGGTTTTGAGAAGTAACAGCATCATTCCATACAAAAGAATATGGCGAGGTTCCGCCTGCAACAGTAGTTGTAATTGCTCCCGTACTTTCTCCAAAGCAATTAGCGCTATCAGCCACTAAAGTGATTACAATTTGTGCAGGGGAAGTAATAGTTACCGTTTGGCTGGTAGAGCACGTGTTGTTATCAGTTACTGTAAATGAATAATTACCGGCAGTGAGATTAGATGCGGAGTCGTTTGTACTCACATTCGGATTCCATTGATAAGTATAAGCTGGTGTTGCTCCCGAAGCAGAAAGAACTATTGAACCGTTATTATCTCCAAAACACTGAACATTGCTATGAGTTTCGGCAACCACAAGTTGGGTAGGTTGAGTAAGTGTAAACGTAACGGTGGCGGTACAACTACTATTATCAGTTACTGTAAGATTATAAATTCCCGCTGCCAAAGCAGTAGCACTACTCGAAGAGCTTACGTTAGGGTTCCAGGTATAAGTAAATGCAGGAGTTCCACCTGTTTCTGTAACCGAAGCAGTTCCGGTATTTATTTGGAAACAGGTTAAATCTGTTTGCGAAGGGGTGAGAACAAGTTGAGCAGGCTCTGCGATTGTTCCGCTTACAGTTGTGCTGCATGAGTTTACATCGTTTACTGTAATTGAATAACTACCCGCAATTAATCCTGTAGCAACATTCGAAACACTCACACTAGGATTCCAGATGTAGGTATATCCTGCACTACCTCCCACAGCAGTAACAGTAATAGTTCCGTCATTCGCCCCAAAGCAGGAAATATCCTGCGTCTGCACAGTTGCAGATACCGGTGCGGAGGGTTCACTTATTACAACAAATGTGTCATTCGTGCAGTTTGCCTGATCAGTTACAGTTACATTATAAGTTCCCGCTATAAGAGCAGTGGCTGTGTTGCCGGTTGACACGTTCGGAAGCCATGTGTAAGTATAAGCAGGTCCTGTTCCACCGCTTACAGTTAAAGTTACATCTCCGTTTGCGCCTCCAAAACAACTTACATTAGTATGCGTTTCCTGTATGGTAATTTGTGTTGGCTGGTTAATAACAAAGGATGCTGTTTGTTGGCAAGCACTTGCATCTGTGGAACTAACCGTGTAATTGCCGGCAGGAAGAGCGATTGTTTGTCCACTTCCGCCATTGCTCCAGGTGTACGTAAAAGGAGCAGCACCTCCCACAGGATTGGCAGTGGCACTGCCGTTTCCTCCAAAGCAGGCGGCATCTGTTGCGGCTACATTCATTACCACAGCAGCCGGTTCAGTAATGGTTTCAGATACGGCTACTGAACATCCATTTGCATCGGCTATGTTTCCAGCATAAGTACTATCAGGCAGATTTGGAATAGTTGTAGTACCCGGTGGCACCGGAAAACCACTGTAATTATAAGGCGCAGTTCCACCGCTTATATTGATTGTAAGAGTTCCGTTATTGGCTCCAAAACAAGTAGCATCTGTATGCGAAG
>JBKJJB010000286.1:0-5064 GCA_046598235.1 Chitinophagales bacterium | reverse complement strand
GTATTCAATGCCATTGTGTACCATTTTTACGTAGTGTCCGGCAGAACCGGTTCCAAGCCAGACAACACAAGGTTCTCCATTTACTTTTGCGGAAATGGATTCGAGCATTACTGATACCCATTGATAAACTTCTTTTGGACCCCCGGGCATAATGCTGGGGCCGTAACGCGCACCTGATTCTCCACCGGAAACACCAACGCCCATAAAATGAATAGAAGATTTTGATAATTCTTCAATTCGTTTATTGGTATCGGTAAAGTGTGAATTGCCGCAATCGAGCAACAAATCGTTCTCAGATAAAAGGGGTTTCAACTCAGCAATCACTTCATCTACTATTTTTCCGGCAGGCACCAACATCATAATTATGCGAGGGCTTTTCAGCGCATTCATAAATTCGTTCAACTGAGTAGTGGCAAATACATTAGGCTTTTTCACTTCCTTTTGAAGCATTTCTACCTGCAAATTATTTTTATCGAAACCCGCCACACTGTATCCACGGTCATTTATATTGAAAAGAAGATTGCGCCCCATGGTGCCCAAGCCAATCATTCCATAATCATATTGCTGCTCTTTCATCTGAGATTTATTTTAAACCGGCATCTTGAAAATATTTTTTGGTTGAACCTAAGCCATCAAATTGTAAGGAAGGAATTCCGAAACTCCTTGCCCCTTCTATGTTTAAGGTACGGTCATCCACGAAAATCGCCTGTTCCGGTAAGGTTTGCGAAACATCGCATGCCATTTTAAATATCTGCAAATCGGGTTTTCGTAAGCCCACGTAGCAGGAGGAGATAAATGCATCAAACAAATCATTCAGCCCGAATTTCTTAATCCTAAACTCATTCAATTCCCGAACTTCATTGCTAAGCGCGAAAACCTTTATGCGGTTCAGTTCTTTTAGTTGTATGAAATATTCCAGAGAACCGTTTAACGGTTTTGATTGATCATACATGAAGGAGATAAAATCGGATTTTGAAAAATTTCTACGCGTATAGAAAATTACATCGCGCAGATATTCATCCATAGTCATTTTTCCTGCCTCAAATACTTTCCATCGCTCCTGATGACGTTTCTCCGTTTCGTCAAAATTTAAAGTAAACTTTTCAGCCGCTTTAATGCGCGAAGCTTTCCCCCAGCCATCGGTTAGCAGAACTCCTCCGATGTCAAGAAATAAAGTAACGCTCTTATTGTTCGTCATTTTATTTCATTAATGGATTGATACAATCTATCAAGTCCCTCATCAATATCTTTTCCCAAATGTATACGAATTACTCTTCGCGCCTTATTATCCAATGAACAAAAATCGCCTTGTGCCTGTGCCTGATGTAAAGTGGCAAATCCGAATTTTTCACCCGGAATAGATAACTCCTGCTCTTCTTCGCCAATCAAAATAATATATAAACCGCTATCGGGTCCTCCTTTATGTAGTTGCCCGGTAGAGTGTAAATAACGTGGCCCATTCAGTAGTGTAGTGGCAACTTTTAGTTCGTTGCGCAATTGTTGTCGCCATTTTTGCAGTATTTCTGCGCGGTGATCGGTCATTAGGAAATAGGGCAGAAAGGCAATGTAATCTCCTTGTTTTGCTGATATGGTGAACCGTTTAATAAAACTGCCCGGTGATTCCTTATTACTGACAAAGAGTTTTTCTGCTTTTATTCCCGCATAAACGGAAATATCGGATGCGGTTAGAATAGGCACAGATTGTTTAAAGGAACCTTCTGCGTTCCACCTGTTCAATAAATCGCTTGTGTTTTTTTTGCTCTCTTCTACATTTGGCTGGTCAAATGGATTGATATCCATTACTGTTCCGGCAATGGCAGCAGCTACTTCCCACCGGAAATATTCGCCACCCAAATCATTTTTGCTGGCTAATTCAATTCTTACTACCGGATGTCCTGCATGTTCTAATGCCTTTACTTTTTCTGTATCCTTTTTATTATTATCCAAAGCAAAATATACATGTATAAACACTCGGTCATTATCATACACTTCGGGTACACCAAGTTCTTCTCCGTTTATAGGAATTAATCCTCTGCCCTCCTTACCGGTGCTTTCTGCCAACAATTGTTCTACCCAATAACCAAAGGACTTTATGGAGGAAGATAAAACAAAGGTTATTTTATCGCGACCATGTTTTTGGCAGATGCCTAAAAGAACTCCTAAACTGATTCCCGGATTAACAGCAGCGGGAAGCGATTCACAACGGTCTTTCATCAATTTAGCTGAAGCTAAAAGTGCGCTCACATCTATTCCCATTAAAGACATGGGCAATAATCCAAAATCGGATAGCACCGAATAGCGCCCACCAAGATCGGAAGGTGTGGTAAATGTTTTTTTGAACTTATATTCTTCAGCAAGCTTTACCAACGGTGTGCCGGAGTCGGTAATAGCTACAAAATCATTACCGGGATTCGGTATGTTTTTAGCTTTTGATTGTTCGTAGAAATAGCGAAAGAAGCTCAACGTCTCCTCGGTATTTCCCGATTTGCTAGCAACAAGGAACAATGTTTTATCGTGATTTATTTTACCTTCTATATCCAGTATGGCAGAAGGGTCGGTATTGTCCAGCACAAACAATTGGAGATAGCCCGGTGCCGAGCCAAAAGTTTCGCGAGCCACTTCGGAACACAAACTGCTGCCACCCATGCCCAGCAATACTGCCTTGGTGTAACCTTCGGCAATAACTGTTGCCGCAAATGCGTTCAGCCTTTTTACGTTTTCATCGAAATCATCAGCCAAACTTAGCCAGCCAAGGCGTTGACTGATTTCGTGGATTTGCTCCGGTTGCGTTTTCCATAAATACGGGTCTTTTGAAAAAAGGAGTTTTGCTGTTTGTTTTTCATCAATAGCAGTATGGGCCAAATTTAGTTCTACTTCAAGTTTCTCAACGGAGTTGTGATGGTGAACGATATTTCTTGTAGTCGGATTCATACTTCTTCTGGCGAAGGTAGTTATTCCTGTTGCCGCTATATTTTCACTATTGAGTTGACCGGTTACCCTGTAGAATTTAATTATTCTATTGGGGCAGACATAGTAACCAAATTGCGCAACTAATCTAATTAGCTGCAAAATTGATATTTCCCGTGCCCACATGTGTTATATTATTCTTAAAAAATGTTGCACTATTCATACGTCTTTTGAGCCGTATGAAAGGGGGGGCTAAGATGTGATGTTTAAATGCTCAGTATATAGTTACCATATTTCTTATTTAGGCATGTTTCTGAGTTGAGGTTCGCTCTTTATACTAGCCATTATACCAATCATCAGCACTAAAACAGAAAGGATTATCGTTTGAATAACCAGCGATTTGTTTACCAACAAAAATGTTTGTTCCGGTGATATGGCTAAGAAAAGCAAAATGGTTATCAGGCCTCTTGGTGCAACAAATAGCAAGGGCAATACCGGCATTTTGAAAAGCTTAAGTACCAGCAAGCGCAACAAAACAAGTCGTTGCAAACGAGTTGCGTGCCGCATAAAAAGTGAAGTCCTGATTAATTTTAAGTGTGGTGGCAATTTTATGCATGTACTTGTTTATCATCTTTATCTGCCGCTCAACTATTCGAAAATTTTGAAGAGCGTATTGATATCTGAATAGACAGGAAATACGTGACTGTCAGGAGAAGAATCTTCTTGTCTCCCCTTTTTAATTGTTTAATTGCCTCTTTACCCAGATAACCTGTAATAGGTGTGTGATGGCTCAATGGTCATGCCTTTGTCCTGCACCACTTTTCAGAATAAACTCGCTGCTGATTAAATATGCACCATCGGTTACGATAATTTCCCCCTGCCTTAATCCTGATAATACTTCTATCCAGTAACTTTTTCATATTGAGTTTTAATATTTAATCAACGGAAACTCGTTTCTGTGTGAAATATTTTTGAAGTGCTTTTTCACCAAAGGTGTAAAACACCACAGGGGTTACAATCATATCTAAAAGGGTGCTGCTGATAAGACCGCCAAGTATTACGGTGGCGACAGGATAAAGAATTTCTTTGCCTGATGCCTGTGCATCTAAGGTAAGCGGAATGAGTGCAAGTGCGGCAACAAGTGCGGTCATTAAAACGGGAACTAATCTTTCTAATGAGCCGCGAATTATCATTTGCTTACTGAATGTTTCGCCTTCGTGTTCCATTAAATGTATGTAATGGGAAATCATCATAATGCCGTTGCGTGATGCAATGCCTGTGAGTGTGATGAAACCGACTAATGTAGCCACCGAAAAAGTTCCGCCTGTAAGCAACACGGCAATTACGCTTCCGATTAAAGCCAAAGGAATGTTGAGCATGATCTGCAAAGTGATTTGTGAAGATTTGAAATGCGAATAGAGGACAAGAAAAATTCCGATGATGGAAAAAATGCTCAGAAAGAGAATGAGTTTGGATGCTGACTTCTGACTTTCAAACTGCCCACCGTATTGCACGAAATAACCTTCTGGCAGTTTTACTTTTTCGTTCACTGCTTTTTGAATTTCCTGAACGGTGCTACCTAAATCTTTGCCCTGCACGTTGCAACTAATGGTGATTTTGCGCTGTGTATTTTCGTGGGAAATGCTGTTGATAGTTGTTGTGTTTTCAATGCTTGCGATTTGCTGTAAGGGAATGAGTGTTCCGTTGGGTGCATCAATTAAAGTATTGCGGATGGCTTCAATATTGGTGCGTTCTTCATCGGTGGTTCTAAGAAGAATGTCAAAGGTTTTGTTGCCGTCAAGTATTTGTCCTGTAACTTTTCCGTTGTAGAAAATTTCTAAATCCTCTGCCACTTTACCCGCTTGTAAACCGTAACGCTGCAATGCTTCGCGGTTTACTTTTATTAAGAGTTGGGGAACCATCACTTGTTTTTCAATTTGCACATCCACCACACCGGGTATGGTTTTTATGGTTTCGGAAATTTGGTTGGCATTGGTTCGCAAGTCGGTGAGGTCAGCACCAAATAATTTGATAGCAACTTGTGCGCGGACACCTGAAAGTAAATGGTCGAGGCGGTGGGAAATGGGCTGCCCAACATTTACCGTTACGCCTTTAAGAATATCCAACTTGCTGCGGATGTCTGCAACAATTTCATCG
>JBKJJB010000192.1:0-2534 GCA_046598235.1 Chitinophagales bacterium | reverse complement strand
CAAGGTCAAATTTTTCATTCAGTTCAAAGATGGAAGAGAAGGTGAGTTTGTCTTCGTTCGGGCGAAGCGAGCAAAGAATATTTGAAAGCTTTTCAGGCAACATTGGGCAAACTCTGTCGGGCAAGTAAACTGAAGTTGCTCTGCGCTCTGCTTCTTTATCCAGTGCTGAACCCTCGCGCACGAAATAGGAAACATCTGCAATGTGAACGCCAACTTCATAGTTGCCGTTTTCTAAGGTGCGAACAGAAATAGCATCATCAAAATCTTTTGCGTCTTCCGGGTCAATGGTAAAAGTGAGTATGTCGCGGAAGTCTATCCTCTTTTCTACTTCGCTTTTAGGAATCGCTTCTGAATATTTAGCCAGCTCTTTGTAAACTGCCTGCGGAAAATCAATGCTGAAGCCGTTGCTGATAAGAATCATTTTCATATCCATATCAGAAGTGGTTACTCCTTTAATTGCTTCCACCACTTCACCAATTGGTTTTGTGCCATCTGGATTCCAGTCTGTAACTCGCACAATCACACGCTCACCATGCTTAGCACCATTCAGTGAATCTAAAGGGACGAACACATCGGTGTTGAGTCTTCTTTCATCTGCAATGAAGAAGGCAAATTTTTCGAGCACATCTACACGTCCCGTAAAACTATCCTGCGCATGCTTGATAATTTCTACAATCTGTCCTTCGGGTCGTTTGCCGAAAGCAGTGAGGCGAATTTTCACCTCATCGCCACTCATGGCATTGCCTACCCATCGCTGCGGAATGAAAATGTCTTTATCCATCTCATCCACACTTACAAATGCAATTCCGCTACGGGTAACATCGGCTACACCAAACAGATAATCTGAATCGCGGTGAGACGTTTTTTGCTTTCCTTCTTCTTGCAGAATTGTAATTTTCCCCTTCTGTTCTAATTGTATCTTTCCTTGATGTTCTAATTTATTCAACGCAAGAACTATTTCTTCCTGCGACATTTTGCGTAATACTTTCGGGAACAGATGCTTTAGTCCGGCATCTTTACCCAATGATTTGATTACGCCTAATACATATTCGGCATCATCGTGACGTTTACTTCCTTTGTTTTTGTTTTTATGTTTTATATTTTTTGACATTGGTTAAATTTAAAATCACTCTACAATAAACCAGGGATTAAGCAGGCTCTCTTTATTGTAAACGAGTGGTTGTTTTGTTTCATAATTGATTACTTTTTTTCCTGTATACATTACTACTGCATGTGCAGCAGCGGTATCCCATTCCATGGTTGGTCCAAAGCGCGGATAAACATCGGCAGCGCCTTCAGCTACCAAACAGAATTTCAGCGAACTTCCCGATGAAAGAAATTCTACTTCTTTGCCTTTTGCCTTTAAGTCTTCCACGAACTGCACGGTCTCATTGCTTAAATGCGAACGGCTTGCAACCACTACTACTTTTTTCTTATTGGAGTAATGGGTAACAAAATGATTAGTAATTGGCGATTGGTGATCGGTAAATACAAATGCTCCTACACCTTTTGCACCATAATAAGTTTTGTTTTGAGCAGGAACATGAACTACACCTAACACGGGAACTCCGTCTTCAATCAAAGCAATGTTCACTGTGAACTCTCCATTTTTCTTGATGAACTCTTTCGTTCCATCTAATGGATCAATCAGCCAGAATTGTTTCCAGTTTTTTCTTTCCTCATAAGGAGTGAGCCTTGTTTCCTCTGATATAAACGGAATTTTAGGAGCCAATTCCTTCAATCCTTTCAGTATAATTTCATTGGATATTTTATCTGCTTCCGTGAGCGGAGATTTGTCATCTTTTGTTTCCACCGAAAAATCGCGCGCATAAATTTTCATGATCTCACTGCCTGCCTCTTGGGCAATAGCAACGAGCTTATTGATAGATAAATTTTGATACTTCAATTCCATAAATTAAAAAGAGGGTTTGATATAAATTAAACAAGCAGAGCAATACATTTTTCCAAACTGCTACGCCAATAAGGAATTTCAAGATTGAATGTCTCTTTTATTTTTTTCTTATTAAGCACAGTGTATTTAGGGCGAACAGCGGGTGTTGGATATTGATGAGTTTCAATCGGTAGTATCTTTATTTTCAATTCAGCTATATCGCGAATGGCAACTGCAAAATCATACCAACTTGCTACACCCTCGTTGCTGTAGTTATAGATTCCGGGACTCCATTCTTCTTTCATCACAATTTTCAAAATTACATCAGCTAAATCTCTTGCGTAGGTAGGCGTTCCAATCTGGTCAAAGATGATATTCAGCGATTCTTTCTCTTTACATAACCGCAGAATAGTCTTCACAAAATTATTTCCGAAAGAAGAATACACCCAGCTAGTACGTATGATTACTGTTTCTGGGTTGTTTCCTATCGCCAGCTTCTCTCCTTCGAGTTTGCTCGCTCCATAGCTTGAAAGCGGATTTGTTAAGTCCTCCTCCATATAGGGACGGGAAAGAATGCCATTGAAAACATAATCAGTACTAATATGAACCAGTCTCGAATTGAATTGTTTACAGGCTTTAGCCA
>JBKJJB010000190.1:0-10248 GCA_046598235.1 Chitinophagales bacterium | reverse complement strand
AATGCCCGCAACAATCAGCCAAGGCAGGAGAGGAGATTTGCTCTCCGATACTTTTGAAGCAGTTTGTTTTGCAACAGGTTTAGTGATTGCTTTTTGTTTTTGCTGTGTCTTTTTCATTTCAGATGCAATGCAATTTTACCAATTCTTTTTCCCTATCCAGAAATCTAAGCGGTAATAAAACAAAGGAAGAAAACCCAGCTGATAGATTTCTTTTGCAGGTTCCTGTGGACTTATATATTGAATACGCAACACATTCTGATACATTGCCACATTCACTAAATCAATTCCTACTTCATGAGTATAGCGTTTGGTGTTGCAGCGATAATTCAGCTTAATATCAAACCTGAAATACGGTTTGAATTGTTTTTTATTTCTATCTGCATCCTGCACTACAGGGTCTTCACGTTGTTGCGACAAAAGGGTATCATAAGGCGTATAGCGTTGACCTCCTCCAAAAGTTATTTTGCCACCAATGCCAATGGTGTTTAATCTTTTCTTTCCCCATTTAAATTCCTTTGTGCCCAATGCATTTAAAATATAGTTGCCATTGAAATCGCTGTTGTACCATTTCTTGTTGCTTGCCTGTAACTTTGAATCATACAGCGAAGCACTGAACATAAAGAACCAGTTATGGGTAAAGAATTTCTCTAATGTAAACTCAACGCCCATGTTTCTTCCCAAACCTTTATTGGTGAGTTTGCCGGGGAAGAAACGATCGAAGCCGCTGCCTTCGTTCAGCATGTTGTAGGATGAAGCAAACGTATCAACAGGAATACCCCATAACTGCTGATAGTATAACTCTGCCTTAATACGAATATCTTTTTTGAAGAATACATCGTAGCCCAGCACCAAATGAAAGCTGCGTATGAAATCCAACTTCCGGTTGTAGAGATTTTTATTGTCGTCTTGCAGAAAGTATTGATATACGGGAAGAATCTGTGAATGTAATCCTGTACCGAAAGCGAGCGATTGATTGGGTTTAAACTGCCACTTAATAGAAAAGCGCGGCTCTATGCTCCACGAATGATTCAGTGTAAAATACTGTGCGTGCAAACCGATAATGGTAGAAAGCTTTTCGGTTATGCTGTATTTCCACTGGGCAAAGGGCTGAAAGAGTAAATGAACTCCCGTACGCGTGTCTAATCTTTTCTTCCAGGTAAAATCAGTTACACTGGTTTCAAACTGTGGTTCAAGCAGATTGCTGTCAACAAATAGTGGTTGAAGCATTTCGGTAATTATTCCATAGCGCAGGGCACTACGCGAACTTATTTTGTTGTTGCGCACAAACGAAGCCGTGTAGCGTGTATTCACAAAATAGTAATCGAGCTTGCGATAAATATTATCTACCACAAAATTTCCACTCAGCGAATCTACATGACGAATTACGCGCTCAAAATGATTTTTGTTGTATTGCGTAGAAACTGCAAATGAAATTTTTGAATACTCATGCGAGTTTACCTGATGCGTGTAAGTAATTCCGAGAATTCCCAAACCTGCACGGAAATATTCATCCTGATCTTTTGATGAATAGATGTCGCGTTTCTCAGGCTTCTGTCTTGTGCTGGTAATGAAATTGATTTGCGAATAACCGCCTATGCCGAAGATGGAAAGGTTATCGCCATTCTTCATAGGGAAATTTAATTTCAGTTGTGCGTCTTCATATTTTGGAATGGCTTCTGTACCTATGTCAATGCCTAACTTAACCAATCCTTCCAGTGTAGCGTAACGTGCATTGAAGATGTAAGAACTTTTCGCTTTCTTATTCAGCGGACCTTCGCCAAATATTTCTGCGCCCATAATACCGAGTTGTGCGGTGTATTCGTGTCGCTCATTGTTTCCGCTTTTCATTCGTATGTCAAATACCCCTGCTACTGCATTGCCAAACTCGGCAGGAAAAGCACCGGTAAGGAAATCGGAAGTAGAAAGCATTCTGTTATTCAGGATTGCTACGCTTCCTCCCGTTGCTCCTGCTACTGCAAAATGATTTGGATTAGGGATTACTACATTTTCTAACCGATACATTACTCCGAAAGGAGAGTTGCCGCGAATGACCAAATCATTACGCGAATCATCGGTGCCGCTTACTCCTGCAAAGTTAGAAGCCATACGCGCGGGGTCGCCACGGCTGCCTGCATAACGTTCGGTTTCTTCTACCGAAAAAGCCCGCGCACTGAGCACTGCCATTTCGTTAATACTTTCACCTTTGCGCGCTCCGCGTATCTCCACTTCCTTCATAGTTTCTACCGAGCTTTCAACTTCTACAGTAAGCACGGTTTCTTTACCTGAACTCAACAGCACATTCGGGATAAATACTTTTTTATATCCCACAAACGATACGATTATATCTACGCGCCCCACGGGAATTTTTTCTAAACGAAAGCTGCCGTGTTCATCCGTTATGGTTCCGCCCAACAACACAGAGTCTTTTATTACCGCTACAGATACTCCTTCTAATGACTGATTCGATTCTTTGTCAACTACATTGCCGCGGATGGTTTGTGTAATAGATTGGGCGAGTGATAAGTAGTAAGTGGTAAGTAGTAAAAAGAAAGCAAGGCAATTTTTCTTCATTCAGCAGTAATACTTTGTTATTGCTAATGTAATAATCTAGGATTAGAATAAACAGGATATGGATAGAGGAGAAATTCTTCTTACTTCAATCTTTCCAACACTTCTTTTAGGTTTACTATGTCTTTGTAGTCCCATTGAATGGCTACAGACTTTTTAAGCCAGCGATTTAAATCCTTCTTGCTTATTTCTAAAATGTCATTGTAAAAAGCTGAAGCATTTTTAAATTTTTACCTGCTATCGTTAATCCCTATTCTTCAAAAGTAGCCCCGCTCCAAAACATCAATCGTATTCCTGCTGTTTGTTTGCTGTAACTTACAATTGGATTGCCATCTAAAAACCAATCCGGATGAGCGTGCCATACTTTGTTATCTGTTTTGGGCAAGTGGGGGCTTATTTCCTACGAAAGTATTTTATAAATTTCGCGGACTGCATTTGCTTGCTTACTTTCTGTCTTTACTATTTCTGAGGTCAGAAAACACGCCCAAGACACCAGTAGTTTTTATGGACTTTACTCATCATCTGCATATAGGTGAGGAGCGCATGTGCTTTTATTTTTTTCCGCTATATCGTTGCTCAAATCCACATTGCCGGGCTACGAATGTTATTTTCTTCTTAGATAGGGGGACTATCGTTTTTTACTTTTACCACGGGAAGATTGATTTGTTTTCAGTTGGTAGTACATTTGAAAAATGTATCAAAACAATTCCTCCCATTTTTTTACTGCTAACTATCAAATATATACAGCAACTTTCTGTACGCTTAACTTGACGCGTATGCGAACTTGATTCGGGAAGTGATTAGGGGTATTTATTCAGCCGGAGCTGCTTCTTCTATTATTCTCTTTTCAGAGATACGCGAAGCTTTACCGCTTCTCTTGCGCTGATAGAACAATTTAGCTCTGCGAACACGACCTGTTTTGTTTACCTTAATATCATCTACATAGGGAGATAATAGAGGGAAAACTCTCTCAACACCTACACCGCTTGCAATCTTACGAACTGTAAACATCTTTGA
The DNA here is from genome assembly GCA_046598235.1 of Chitinophagales bacterium. Classification (GTDB taxonomy): domain Bacteria; phylum Bacteroidota; class Bacteroidia; order Chitinophagales; family LD1; genus Bog-950. The sequence goes on along the minus strand of JBKJJB010000190.1, from coordinate 6,663 downwards.
AGTTCCTTCGCCACGCACTTGAATAACATCTCCACGAAATTCCTGAATACGCTCTTTATTACCTTCTGTGATTTTATAAGATACAGTGATGTTATCACCGGGTTTAAAATCGGGGTGTTTGTTGGGGTTATATAGTGCCTCTGCAACGGCTTTTAACTTAGCATTCATTGTATTTGCTTTATAGGGTTTTAAAAACGGAACGCAAAAATAAAAATGTTTAGGAGAAATGGAAACAAACAAGGAGGCTATTCTTCCGAAAGTAAATCGGGTCTGCGAAGCTTAGTTCTTTCAACTGCCTGCTCATGTCTCCACTCGTTTATTTTTCTTTCATGTCCTGAGAGAAGAACTTCGGGTACCGTTAATTCTTTAAAGGTTTCAGGACGTGTATATACAGGTGCCGAAAGCAGGTTATCCTGAAAAGAATCGGATAGGGCAGAAGTTTCATCGTTTAGCACTCCCGGAAGTAATCTTCCAATCGCATCTACGAATACAGCAGCAGCTAATTCGCCTCCACTCAGTACATAATCACCTATAGATATTTCTTTAGTAATATAAAGCTGACGAATTCTTTCATCAATGCCTTTATAGTGTCCGCAGAGGATGATGAGATTTTGTTTTAACGAGAACGAGTTAGCCATTTTTTGATCTAATCTTTTTCCATCAGGTGTCATGTAAATGATGTCATCATAATCTCTTTCTTTCTTTAAGTGGTCAATGCAATTAGCAATGGGTTCACACATCATCACCATTCCTGCGCCACCACCATATTGATAATCATCCACCTGTTTTTGTTTACTGGTAGAAAAGTCGCGGAGGTTAATCAGGTTCACTTCAAGCAAACCTTTCTCCCGCGCCCTTTTCATGATAGAATGATTAAAAGGGCTTTCGAGTAAATCGGGAAGAACAGTTATAATGTCTATTCGCATTTCTTACAAATCGAGTAATCCTTCGGGCAAAATAAAAATGATTTCTTTTTTACGTTTGTTGATGTTAAGAATAAATTCGTCAACCAGCGGGATAACGAATTCATGGTTGTCTTTTACTGCGAAACATAAAACCTGACCCGGGTTTTCTATTATTTCTTTGATGATACCCAAGTCACCACGACTCTCTTCCGATGCTTTATAACCTATCAGGTAGTTAAGTCCCTCTGCATCTTTTTTAAAAAACAACTCAAAATCTTTCTCTGTTAGGTACAGTCCCTTCTTGGTATTTTCTTTTGCTTTTTCAACTGAAGTAATTTCTTCGAATGAAATTAATCCCTCATTAAACCCCAACCACTCTATCTTATTAATAAACCAGGGAAGAAAACTTCCTCTCTGCTCAATCATAAAATATTTAGGGGTTTTCTTTTTGCTCTTCAGTTCGTTGCTTAATATAAATCGAAAAGCCCCGCTTAATCCGTGGGGCTTTCCAAGTTTTCCGACTGGAATATATTTTTCGCTTGCCATGTTTATGTCATGCTGAGCGGAGCCGAAGCATTATTCAGCTGGAGTTTCTGTTGTTTCGGTGGTAGCTTCTGCTGCTGGTTGTTCTGTTGCGGCCGGTTGTTCTACTTCTGCTACGGGCTGTTCAGTAACAGCTGGCTTTTCTTCAACTGCCGGTGCTTCTGCTGCTCTCTTTGCTTCTTCGGTTGCTGCTAAAGCTGCCTGACGTTTTGCATCGCGGTCAGATGCTTTCTTCTGCTCTTGCTCTAACAATTTAGCAGCAATTTCTGATTTGTCTTTGTGATGTTTCTTCTCGTGATCAAGCACTTTGTTTTTATGCTCGTCTACCCACTGTAGATATTTTTGTTCCGCTACTTCCGCAGTGAATGAGCCTTTATCTACTCCACGAAGCAAGTGTTTTTTGTAAAGGATTCCTTTGTATTTGAAAATTGCTTTAACGGTATCCGACACTTCGGCACCTTTCTGCAACCAGTCTACTGCTTTATCTACATCTACGTGAATAGTTGCGGGTTTGCTGAGTGGGTTATAATCACCGATTCTCTCGATGTATTTTCCATCTCTTGCCGAGCGGCTGTCGGTTGCTACAATGTGGTAAAAAGGACGTTTGCCTCTACCATGTCTCTGAAGTCTTAATTTTACTGCCATGTCTAAAAATTAATTTTAGGGTTGCTTGTCCCGCAATACGCGGGAGGTTATGAAATAATCCTTTTTCAAAAAGGGACGCAAATATGCACGAAGTTCGGTTTATTTCCAAATACAATTTTGCTTTCCTGTAAATATATAGCTTTGCCGAAGGTAATTTCCGGTTGAAAGATGAATTATAAAAACACAGTTACAGTTAAAGAAGCACTGGAGAGGATGGTTTCTGACCTGAAGATAAAAAGTAAGTTAGATGAAAGTCGCATCCGCGATGCATGGGCGGTGATAATGGGTAAACCTATTGCTAAATACACTACAAAAATATCTCTCAGTAAATCAAAATTATATGTAGAAGTTAATTCCGCTGCGTTAAAACAGGAGTTGAATTATTCGCGCGATAAGATTAAAGAGGTGTTTAATAAAGAGTTGGGAGATAACGTAATTAAAGAAGTAATCGTTTATTGAGTCAACCTTCTTCGGCTATTTTTTTTTACACTTAACCCACTGATATTAGCAAATTATTATTTGCTCTGTCCGTTGCTGAGCGGATAAATTCTACTTTGCCTCGGCTCATGAAGTTCACTACACTCTGTTTGTTTTTTCTTTCTGTAACCGGTTCTCTTATTGCACAGAATGCGGGTAGCGATACTATTCCATATACTATTGCTAAGTATGAAATTAAGAAGCCGATAAAAGTTTCGGCATTGGCAGAGAAACTTAAACTGGATGAAAAAATTTTAGTAAAACTGAACAAGTTCCGAAGCGTTAATTCTACTTTAGTAAAAGGTCAGCGGATAAAAATTCCTGTTTATCCGAAACCAGTTAAGGAAAAGATTAAGAAAAAACCAGAGAAGCTGGAAAGTGAAAAACGTCAGCCGAACGAAAAGCCGGGAAAGGTTAATAAAACAAAGGTGAAACCTGAAAAGGTAAAAGAGAAACCCGCTGAGAAAACCAAACCTGTTGAATTAAATTCTGCACCGCAAAAAGCTACTCCTACATTAAACACTGCCGACTATGAAAGAGATAAGATACGATTGATTATGATTGATGCCATTCTTGAATTGAATGAAGCAATCATGGAGGGAGTTAAAGCAAGTCTCGATTCATTGGATGTGAAAAATGATGATGCACAGAACGAGAAGGATGTAAATGTAAAGAACCACAAACTTCAACTTGCCCGCGACAGAGCGGTGTTGATGCCTTACATTCTGCACATACAGGACAGTTTATCGAAAGAAATAATAAAGCTTAAAGCAGAAAAACTTGAAATAGTAGACCGCATTGATCCACCGGTGATAACAACCGACACGGTTATTTCGGGTAATGATATTATCATTTATAGAACCTTTACTTATTCAGAGGGAAGACCAACTGAGAGGGATGTAATGAAAGTAATAACCAAGGTAGGCGACAAGCCGAAATCTGAAGTGAAAATTGCCGATGCAAAGCCCAAGAAAGCCCTTGAGTATTTGGCGGCAGATACTGTGATTGTTTATGATATGCCAACCCAAACAAAACCAATTTCGGCAGCAGCGGAAAAACCTATTGAGCAGCCGGATAATAAAACTGATAACTGGGAAGCCGCGCGTGCATTACAACCTGTTCCTGATATAAAAAATGATTCAACTGTTTCTTTAAAAGTCAGGATTCCTAACTCAAAAGACTCCTTTGTAATTAAGCCAATTATCAAACAGCCCATTTCAACCACTCAGAAAGCTGCTACACAGGCAAAAGCTTCTTCGCTAAGCAACGCAGATTCGGTAAAGCATATTAAAGCTGAGTTCTTCTTTAAGCGCGCACAAAAAGCGAAACTTGATAAGAATTACAGCAGCGCAGAAGAATATCTAAATAAAGCAATTGAGCTTTATCCAAAGTACTTCGATGCCTGGTTTGCCTTGGCAGAAACACATGACCTTATGACCGCACATCAGCAGGCATTAAAGGAATATGAAACCTGCCGGAACATTGACAGCACCCAATCGCGATTGTATTATAGTATCGGAAATTCATACATGAAACTGAAACAGAAGACAGAAGCCATGCATTATTACAACATTGCACTCTCTATCCAACAAGATGATATTCCTTCACTGCTTGCCCGTGCTTCTATTCTGGCCGATTGGAAAAGCTACAAAGCTTCTATTAACGATTACGACCAAATTTTAAAGCTAGACCGACTTTATCATTACGCCTACAAAGCGCGCGGACAAGTCAAGTTGCTTACTAAAGATTTTTCCTCTGCAATGGATGATTTTACCCGCTTCCTTATTTTTGAAGAAACAGACCCTTCTGCTTTCTATTATCGCGGGCTTGCCAAAATCGGCAATAATGAATTGCTTGATGGATGTATAGACCTTGCCACCGCTTCAGAGTTAGGGTATGCTGCTGCCGATAAAGCGATTAAGAAAAGCTGCCAGTAAAACGCTCCGCTTTACGTAACCTATTTGAAATCAAAGCGCAATGCCACCCTGTGCGAAGTCGATGGGTTCCCGGCTTGTCATAATGAGCGTAATCGAACAATCTACAGCTTATATACATTACAATAATATAAATATGATTAGAGTTTGCTGAATTATGTAAAAAATCTTATTTTTGTAACACAGGGCTGATAAAACAATACATTACAGCTTTAGATAAACAAAATTAACTACTGCAACTGATTAAATAACATTGATTCACTGAAAACACTGCTTATGCTAGCTCTCAACTTTTGCCTCGGAATGCTTACCTTATTTTTACCTCTGTTTATTTACCGCGCTTTTCTTTGGTATATGGAACCTGCCGAAGCGGAAACTACAGCGGTGAAAACAACCGAAACACCATTGGTGTTCGCCCAAGGTTAATTTATACGCATTTTCTATTTTTACCTTTCCTGTCTATCTAAAAGACCTCACTATGGGTAATAGTGATAGTCAAAAACTTAATAACTAGTGAAAAGGGTTAAGGAGTATTAAGTGGTGTATACAATTATGTTGATGCGTACTAAATCAGTTGAGAGACGAACTAAATGCTGTAGTGGGCTTCAAAAACGATGCGGAGAGTGCATTGTGTTTGTATGTTTTTACATACCGGGCAAGTGCCCAGATAGGAAACACGTTGCGGTAGCTCGTATAGCTAATACCGCAGCTATGGTTAAACACTCCGGTTATACTTTCCTGCGGAAAATCACCCGACTGCATCTGTCGGGATAACAGAAACTGGATTCCTCTGTCAATAACTGCTTTATCGGTATACCCCGCAGCCATTAACGTAAGCAAAGCCCAAGACGTATTTACAATTTGAGAAGAGGCATGAGGCACGTATTCCTTCTTTAAACACGACTCGAAACTCTCTCCCCAACCGCCATCGGTGTTTTGCCGCGACACTAAAAACTTACATGCCTTCTCTACTGCTGCTTTAAGTTGGAATATTGGAATATTGGAATGATGGAATGAAAAATTGGTAATTGATAATTGGTAATTGATAATTGCTTCAATGGCAAACCACGTTCCATACGTAAAACACACCGCCCACGAACCATACCAAGAGCCGTCTTCTTTCTGTTGAGAGAGGATAAATTCAATTCCGTTAGTAATGGCTTTATCAATGTGCTTTGTGCGATACTGCGGGAAATGTTTTTTAAACTCTACCAATGCCTGCACACAGGCAGAAGTGCATTCTGTATAGGAATAATCAATCATTATGTTTCCGAATATTTCGGAAGGGTTGAGCAGTTCCAGCCACTTAGGCGCGCGGGTAAGCTCATACGATGCCCAGCCGCCCTCTTTATTCTGAAAGGAGAGGAGCAAGTCGCAGGATTGTTTTAACCGCTCCTCCGAAATCGGCTGTTCAATCCTAAATCCTAAATCCTTAATCCTCAAAATTGTCTTCAGTCCTTCAGCCGTGCAATCTGTTATGGGCCATCCGTGCTCATTGGTTGAGAAAGGAAATCCGCCAACCGAAACATGGCGGTAAAACTTCTTACTGTCCTTTACTTCTTCCTTTACTTGGCTTTCATCAATATACTTGTAAGCTTTCTTAAGTGTATTCTCCAATTCCCCAATTTCCGAATTCCCTAATGCCCCGTCTGTATTCTCCGTCATCGCCTGCACCGCAAAAGCAGTATCCCAAAACTGAGAGCCATTGTAACCGTTCATCTTCATACCGTCTTCTGCCACCCACAGGTAATCGAACCAGCGGTCGTAGTGTTCGCGGAAAGGCACGGAGTTCTTGCCGTAGGCATGCCACACGCAAATTGAGTTGATCACCTGGTTTACGGGTCCTATATCTATGAAATTTGTTTGCTCATCTTCTGCATTAATGTAGTCGAGAATGAAACCCGTTGCCTTTTTGCGAAGTGCAGGCACATGTAGTTTCTCGTAAGTATTGGTAAAGGCATTCAGCACCTTTAGCAGGGGAGAAGGATGGTGATACAAATCGGTAGCAGCGCATTGGTTGCGTGCCTTCGTCCAGTCAATCTTATCGTAACTATCCGTATACATTTCATTTCTTATCTCCTTTGATACAGGAGATAAGAAATGAAATGTATACGGATAGTTACGATAAGATTGACTGGACGAAGGCACGCAACCAATGC
>JBKJJB010000188.1:0-3807 GCA_046598235.1 Chitinophagales bacterium | reverse complement strand
CTGAAACAATACCTGCGCGATTTGTATCAAGAGTTAGATTCAATGAAGAATGGTAAAAGGGAAGAGAATATAAAAGCAGAGGTAGTTGAAAGGATTCAACCGAAACCGGTGGTTATAAAAGAAGAAAAGCAGAAAGAAGTTATAGTTGTGCCGAAGGTAGAAGAGCCGGTAGTAACAAAAGCAGAAACAAAAGTAAAGCCGGCAGTGAAATCTACTATTAATGAAATTGTGCAATCCACAGAATCGTTAAACTCTAAGTTGAAAGCAACTACAACGATAGAAGTGCATCATAAACTTTCTACAAAGCCATTGAAAGAACTCATTGATTTGAACAAACGTTTTGTTGTAGTCAATGAATTGTTTAAAGGAAATTCAGACGCGTTTGCACAAGCCGTTCAGGATATTGATTCAGTGGAAGATTATAGTGCTGCTGACGCTATTATTCGTAAACAATTTGCTTACACCTACCAATGGGATGAAACTTCTGAAACAACAAAGTTGTTTTTCAAATTAGTAAAGCAGAAGTTTGGAGCAGAATAGGCAATTACTCTTTACACTTTAATATCATTCCGCCTGCGGTACCCGGCTTTGAATGAAGCACTTTTGAAATTACCGGTTTCTTATCCTTCAAGTCTCTTTTCTCGTTTTCGATATTTCCTTCATACACATCTATTCGCAAAGTATTCAAACCGTATTTGCCTTTGTTCCATGCTTTCGCGATGATATAGTTTTCATTTCCTCCATCCAGCACTAAACTTCGTTTTATCATTTTATTTTCTTTCACACGAATCATATCTCTATTTACAATAACCTGCCCGTTGTAAATAATAGAAACAGTATCGTTGTCTTCTTCTCCATCATCATAAATGAAAATGGTGAGGAAACAATTATTGGTTTCAGCTCTGTATTCATAATGAACTGAATCGGAACCTAAGTTTAGTTCTGCATTAATGTTCTTAGGCGGTGCCATAGTTATTGCAGGAGCACCTGTTTTTATAATAACGCTATGCGTGCATATTTGGTAATTCCCCGAAGCATCAGTCGCTTTATAAATAAAAGGATGAACTCCTACCTCTAGGAAACATCCGTTTTTAGAGCCGGTTTCTAGTATTAAACTGTCAATTCCACAATTATCTTTTACAGCCGGGTCGTTATAGTAATAAACGATTCCTCTGCGGTTAACAGGGAGAATAATAGTGGTATCAACCGGGCAATCAAAAACAGGCGGCTCATCTTCTTTTACCATAATGCTGAACGAACATTCCTTTATGCGCGAACCATCGGTAGCCGAAAAAGTATTTATAGTAGTGCCGCTTTTAAAGAACGTACCGCTTGCATTACCTTTTATCTGGGTAATATTTACTCCGTCACCACTTCGTATTGCGGGGGCATCGTAAGTAATTACAGTTCCGCATTTGCCCGGGTCGGCATGTTTAAAAATATCTTCGTTGCACTCAATTACAATCGGGCGTGTTGGTGGGGAGGATTTAGGGCGCGCTGCCTCCACAGGTTTTTCTTCTTTCTTTTCAGCTATAACAGGAGCAGGTTTTGTTACTTCTTTTGGTTCTTCTGCTTTCTCTTCGGCATGTATAATGGTTGCAGGTTTCTCTGCCGGTTTTATCGTTGCTTCTTTTGGAATTGCGTCATCCGGGAAAAATGCTTTTTCAGCTTCCAGTAATTTATTCTTGTTGTTAGAGTTAGCTGTAACTATAGGAATTTCTTCAACTTTTACTTTTGCTTTTTGTTCTATAACAGGTGGCGAAAAAGGTTTTTGCGGCTGTATTATTCTTTCTTCCGCTTCATTTAAAACAGGGGGTACTTTCTTTTGTTCCGGTAAATTGATTTCCTTTATTACTGCTTTTGCTTGTTCAACAGGTTTTGGTGCAATTGCTTTTTTCTCTTCTACAATTACTTTAAAACTGCAACCGATTTTGTTATCTGATTCATCTCCTGCTTCAAACTTTACAACTGTAATACCCACAGGAAACTGACTTCCAGTTATATAACCCGAAACCAATTGAACCGAAATGTCATATCCGCTGTCGCTTGCTTTTGGCAATGTATAATTTACGGGAACTGATTTTTGTCCTGCTTCGCAAGTTACTCTAACATCTGCCGGACAATCAATAATAGGAGCAATGGTATCTCTAACGCTTATACTAAATTTGCAAACCATGTTGCCATGAATAATATCTGCAAGTTCATAAGCAATTTCTGTTTTTCCAATAGGAAATAAAGAGCCGCTCGAAAATCCCTTTGTTCTTTTCATGGCGGCCTTAGTTCCGTTTACATCTACATAGGGTGCGGTATAATTCACTATTGCATTTTCAGCATTCAACTTACTGTAAGTAATTATATCCTTTGGGCAATGCAGTGTGCGCGGAACATTTTTTATTACGGTCACTTTAAAACTACATTCTGCGGTATTGCCCGAAACATCGGTGGCTTTATAGCGAACAGTGGTAGTGCCTTCGGTAAAAATTGTTCCCGGTGCAGGTCCAGATATTAAATCAATATCTGTGTTTTTGCAATTGTCGGTAGCGGTTGGCAAAGCGTAATCTACCGTTGCGCCTTTGCTCCCTGCTTCGGTAGTTACAGTAATATTATCAGCGCATTTAATAGCAGGTGGCTCCTTATCTGATACGAATATTTGAAAAGTATCTATAAGCTTTTTACCAGAAGGAAGAGTTGCCTCATACGCAATAATGTTTTGTCCGGCACCAAAAAGGGAACCCGAAGACAATCCTGCTACTTGTTTTAACTCTACTTTACCGCAGCCGCTGCTTGCTGCAGGTTCCGTGAAGCTTACAGCGGTGTAACATTTTCCAGCATCGGTATTTTTTTCTATATCAGCGGGGAAATTAACTGTCAGATTTTCCATTGTTCCCTTTGCCGACTGATAATTGAAGAGAGAAGTAACTTCCATGGGTGATAAGCCACGGTTATAAATTCTTAAATCATCTAAGCATCCGCTGAAATATTTAGGCGCGCCAGTAACATCTCTTCCTATTTCTAAATTTAAATCGTTTGGTGTAAACGGTTTCTTAACGATAGACTGAGCAATGAGTTTGTCATTAAGAAAAATATTAACCCAGCTTTCTTCATATACTATCGATAGAAAATACCATTGGTCAAATTCGATAGGATGAGCATTGTAGTTGTCGTCTTGAATGGCTAAATCGCTGCTGAGTGATAGGTTACTACGCGAATCACCGAAGATACGGCTGAGTGTAAAACGATATTGAGCTTTTGCACCCGGTGCTGATTTAGATAGAAGAGCGAAGTTGATATCGCCCGAACCTGTTTTATTTTTTTCTATTCTTAACCAAGTAGTAATACTGATAGAAGCAGTAGGAGATTTTAAACCCGTAGAGTTTGGTACTGCAATGAAACCATCGGTTCCGTTAAATCGCAACGCTCCGCAAGGATTTCCGAAACGGTCTTCCGCAGCATTTACACCGCCTGTTATTGTTCCGTTATTACTGTTTCCGCTTTTATCAGTTGCATCGTTATTAAAAGGATAATGCGCCACCAAACCGCCCGAAGGCAATTGAGCCGACACACTGCCAAGCAGAAACAAAAGCGTTGCGAAAAAAAAATATCTCATTCCTGAAATTTGTTCGATAAACTTTGTAAACTTAATACTTGATAGTATTATACGAACAGCAGTATTCAAGGTGTGAAATGATTTGTATAATATGGAAGACGATGAGGTAAGCCAACAAAAAATAAAATGACGGCTACTTTGTTGAAATTACTCGCTGCAACCGAAATACTGATAGGTAAAATACCGTGTATCAGCATTGG
>JBKJJB010000195.1:0-5515 GCA_046598235.1 Chitinophagales bacterium | reverse complement strand
ATATTCATCGCGCAATAAGGAATACGCCTCGTAGGTTTCTTTGTAATCTAATTTTGTAGTGTCACTCAGCGTTTTTGCATCGGGTTCATCATTATGAAAATACAAAGCAGCCGGCATTAACTGTTTTAACTCTTTCAGTTCCGCTATATTTTTTTTTAATTGCTCTGCAAATAAAATAGTATCAGGTAGAGAAACTACCAAAGTATCTGTACGCACTGCAGCTACCGTATCTCTTCTTTCAATCTTCCTATTGGTATTGTAAGCGTAAATATCATTGCAACAGGTTTCGGCTTCAATGAAATAAGAACCTTTTCTATTGGAAGTAATGTAAGCGCGGGAATCGTCAATTGCCTTTGCGTAATACAAATCGTTCTGCGGAGTATTGATGGGCTGTAATAAATTTTTTGGTTCACTCCAATTAGTAGATTCTTCTTTTGTTTCAAAAATATCGTAGCCGCCAAAACCGTAGTGCCAATCGCTGCTGAAAAATAATTTGCGATTGTTTACATCATAAAACGGAGTAAGCTCGTTGCCTTTTGTGTTGATTATATTTCCTGCGTTTACCGCTTGCGAATAAGTACCGTCTGTATTCAGTTTACTCATCCATATATCCATCTTACCCTGCCCGCCTTCGCGGTCAGAAGAGAAAAACAAAATTTCACTACCCGATAAATCATACCCGACAGTAGGATGAGTATTTGTTGCACTTGAATTATTTACATGGTCGCTGAGTTTTTCAGCGGCTGTCCATTTAAAGTTATCATACTTCGTTACATAAATGTCGCAGCGCGTAGTTGATTTATCTTGCTGTTCACACTGAGTAAAGAAGAATTTTTTAGAATCGGGAGAATACGCTCCGTTGCCTATGTTTAATTCCTGATTTACTCCATTCGGATTATAAATAGTTTCAGGGTTTGGCGGCTGATTATAAAGCCGCACTAAATATTTCTCATTCTTCTTATCAGCAGAAATATTTCGCAGCGATGAAAACTGAATCTTGTCAGGAAAAACATGAATGGCATTAAACTCTGATTGCGGAGTGTTTATCTCTTTTCCCAAATGCTCGATGTTGATTGAATCACTCTTCTTTGAATGATCTTTTATCCATGCACACGCTTCTATTTCCTGTTGCGCCTTTTCGTAGAAGTAATCTTTCTTTCTGTATTTGGTTTGGAAACGATGAAATAGTTTTTGCGCTTCCTCGCATTTACATTCGCAACTGCTGCGTAAAATTTCTCCAAGCCAAAAGTGCGCCATTGGATACTGATTCGATTTGTCGAGTTTAATCACAGCACGGTAGCCGTAATTTGCTCCATCTAAATCGCTAAACATCCGGCACGACTCTGCATACTTAAAATTCAAATCAATATTCTCTTCATCTTTTTTCAGTGCATCTTTAAAATACTGGGAAGCCGCATAGTAATCGCCTTCTTCAATTTTTTTATCGCCAGCCTTAGTAAGTTGAGAAACGGTTTGGGAAAATGAGCAAAAAGCAAAGAGCAAAGAGCAAAGAAATACAAGCACTATCCGAATGCTTTGAACTTTGAACTTTGAACTTTGAACTTTGAACCTCATAAGAATGCCGGACACACTGCACCGGGTTTATTTATCTTTTTCACTTTAGCTAAAATGTAAATCACGCTCACTTCAAATCCTCCGTTGTAGCGGCTGGCAACATTTAATTTCGAAAAGTTTATATCGTAACTCAAATTCACTTGCAGATTATCGTAATCTACTCCGGCAAAAAGCCAGCCTGCTTCTGCACTTCTGCCATACATACCCATATTTATTGCAATAGCATGTGCCGATTTAGCAGCTAGATGATATTTGGCATGTGCACCATAGCTAACTTCATATTTACTATCCTGCATTTGCCACATTAGTTCGGGAAGTATATCCCATTGCTTTGCAACTTTTACTTGCCCGCGAGTATGAATCGTAAACCTCGGATTTAGTTTCACCGAATTATCATTATAAAAAGTTTGCTTCTGCTGTGTTAAGTGCGCGGCTCCAAAACCAACTGTAAAATTTGTTCGCTCTGCTTTTGTCCATTTATAGGCAACACCAATTCCCAAATCGAAAGAATTAAAACGTGTCTTCGCAAAATTTTCATCCACCGCTATGTTGGGGTCAAACACATCACCATTCCATTGGTTATCAAAATTCAGCTTGCTGTAATTGATATTACGGTTTACAATACCGAACTGAATTCCCCCACTCAAGGCATGGTGAAGTTTTTTATCAAGCATCTTAATATATGAAACCGAAACAGCTGTATTCAACGAAGTAAATCGAGAATCACCGGCACGGTCAAAAAAGAAAACTAAACCACCGCCAATTTTGTCACCATTTTTCAGAGTAAAAAAGTTCATTTCGGCACTTGCAGAAAATGTATTAAAGCGAACAGGAACAGATGGCCATTGATTTCTGTAATTTCCTACAAAGCGATAATCGCCATCAAATAAATTTGTGTTGGCGGGGTTTTGATTAAGCGGAGAGAAATTGAATTGAGAGAAATGAATGTCCTGAGAGAAAGTAGAAATTACAAAGTAGAAATTGCAAAGTAGAAAGACAGATACTGCCTTTACTTTGTAATTCGTAATTCGTAATTCGTAATTTTTCTTCATCGTAGCAAGGTCACATTTCCTTTTCTAAAAAATTTCTCTCCGCCTTCGCACAGTCCTTCGAGGTAATAACCGAATACAGCAGGGTCAATTTTCTTGCCTTTAAAAATTCCATCCCAACCTTTAGCAATATCTCTTGATTCAAAAACCTTTTGTCCCCAGCGATCATAAATGGCAAAATATAAATTGGTAATACCGTTGCCCCGCACATAAAGTATGTCATTCTTGCCATCGTTATTCGGTGAAAAGGCATTCGGAATGTAAACGTTTGACTCTGCACACGGCTCATGTATAACGACAACCGTAACCGTATCGGTCTTTCTACACCCCTGAGAGTCTGCTACTTCTACAAAATAAGTACGCGTGCTTGGCGGAAAAGCAAGTGGATTGCTGATTGTTGTTGCACTTAAAGTACTATCAGCTTGCCATTGAATGGATGCCACATTTGCACTTAGCGTTAAGCTAAGCTGCGAAGTATCTCCGAATACGATAGTGTCGGGTGTTGCCATCGCATTCACATTCGGCAATGCGGAAAGAATGTTTATTTGAATAGAATCAATAAACGTGCAGCCAATTTGATTTACAACAGTTACTACATACGTTGTATTTTGCGAAGGACTCACTAAAGGTGTAGGAGTACTTGCTCCTGAAATAATTTGAGTTGTCGGTTGCCAACTATAAGTAAGTTGCTGATTAGGCTGCGAGTTGGTCACAGAAAGTTGAAGCGTATCGCCCGCACACAACACATTGCTGCCGCTCAAAGAAAGAGCATCATCAAAAACAATCACAGATTGTATAAACGTATCGGTACAAATTCCATTCGACAGCAACAATTGATACGTGATGGATTGTGTAGGCGATGCAAACGGATTTGAAACATCAGTTTCACTTAGAGAACCTGGCGGACTCCATAAATAGGTAACAGTTGAATCGCTGCTCGGTGGCAAACCAATCTGTACACTTTGAGCAGAACAAATAGTTACTGTAGGTATAGTATCGGTTCCTCCGCTGGACAGAACTAATATTTGCTGTTGTGCAGTATCGCTAAAGTTGCAAGTGCCGGGATCGGTAACAATAAGAGTAACCGTGTATAGTCCTGATTGAGAAAAAGTGTGCTGCGGGTTTTGTTGTGTAGAAGTTGTTTGGTCACCAAAATTCCATATGTAAGATGCATTGTTGCTGGCAGTGCTAGTGTTATTTATTGTAGTTGCTATTCCTGCACATGCAGTATTCACATTAAAATCAGCCAATACAATCGGCAGGTTAAAATCAAATTTAAAAACACCGTTGTTACAATTAGGCGAATTGTTAGTTTGACTAACTACTCCCGGTGTTGTTGGAAAATCATCATTACTGCCGCAGCCCGCACAAACACTTTGATAAACAATTCCGCCTCTGTCAAATCGGGAAGTACCTCCATCCACATGCTCTGCACTTACAGGTCCGCCAAAATAAGTTGCATAAGAAAGTGCCGAGGCATCATCTTCAATTACCATTAAGTAGAAATCGCTATTGGTAGTGGTATTCTGGTAAGCATCGGGAGTGATAGGCAGACCGCTGGTTCCTCCAAACCCGTTTACGGCACCACCCCATCCTGCCACATAAACTTTATTACACAAGTCAACCAAAAAAGCTGTAGGAGATATATCAGGAATTCCGGTTGGCTTGCCGAGCGAAGTACTCCATATAATTGTATCAAGCGCAAATCCAATTTTGGAAATGTACAATCCGCCATTTACTACATTATATGCCGCATTTTTAATATAGGACGAGCCGCTTGATTCTGCCTGACCCAATAAAAATATTTCATCGTTTCTGTTGGCTTCAATAAAAAATGTTTGGTCGTAATCGCCATATCCATAGTAAGTGGACTGAAGAATTTGCTGCCCGTTTTTAGTTATGTGCGCTACAAAACCATCGCAATCACCACCCGCGTTTGTTTGCTGAATAGTACCGGCAGTTACCGGAAAATTAGTGGAGTGCGTTCCTCCGGCAATAAATAAATCATCATTTTGATCAAGCGAAACGGAATAGGCAGCATCATCATCACTTCCACCTATGTATGAACTCCAAATTAAGTTGGTGAGATTATTATTCATCTTAATAATAACCCCATCTAAATTTCCGCCTGCGTAAGTTGATTGAAACGGTGTTCCTGCAATTGGGAAATCGGAGGAGCCGGTGCAGGTAACTACATATACATTATTCTGATCGTCAATATCAATTTCACCGCGTACCTGATCGGCATAGTTGTAAAGCAAAAGGTTAGAAACATCTAATCCGTCATTTCCTGTTCCGCCAATGTATGTAGAGGCAAGTAGTTGAGTGCCATCGCTGCTTATACGAGTAATAATAATATCGCTGCCAAACTCATAATGAACCCCCAAGCCATTAAACTCACCGGGGTTGGGTCCTCCGTTATACGTTTGGTCGTAAGCATTTGCCGTAACAGGAAAATTATTGGATGAAGAAGTTCCGAAAATAAAAAGCTCATCGTTGCCATTTACAATGAGTGAATGCGGCAATTCATCTGAAACACCACCAAGATAAGTGGAGTACATTCGTGTAGTTCCGTCAGCCGAATATTTAGTAATGCCGATATCTGTTCCGCTTAATGTTCCTGCTCCTGTTCCGCCTGCCCAAGTAGTTTGAAATGCTCCTAAAGTAAATGGATAACCTCCCAACGGCTGGTTAATAAAAACACTTCCTGCTGCATACGCATTTTTATGACTGTCATAAGTTGCACTATAACCAAAGTTGTCGGCAAAAGAACCGCTGAACGTGCTGAAGATAAGCGTAGGGTCAATCACTAATTCATACTTCTTATCATATCCATTGGGAAAAGAGAACGAAAGTTCATTTCCGTTGAGGACATAAGCACACTGCACTTC
>JBKJJB010000030.1:0-3018 GCA_046598235.1 Chitinophagales bacterium | reverse complement strand
CAAGTGCTCTTCCAATGCCGGAACCGGCACCGGTAATAACAACCACTTTATTTTTAAAATCTTTCATAGTAGCAATTTGATCTAAACAAAATTATACCAAATAAAACATTGGCATTT
The DNA here is from genome assembly GCA_046598235.1 of Chitinophagales bacterium. GTDB lineage: Bacteria > Bacteroidota > Bacteroidia > Chitinophagales > LD1 > Bog-950. The sequence goes on along the minus strand of JBKJJB010000030.1, from coordinate 2,901 downwards.
GACTTATGTCAATTTAATTAGGTTTGTGGGTAATCGCATTTTAGTAATAACAGTATGCTTTCTGCCATTGAGTTTATAGGTAAACACATCAGCATTTCGGATGAAGAAATGAACGATATGTTGCGCATTATACAAACTGCAACGTACGCTAAGAATGATTTTATATTGAAGCAGGGCTCCGTACCAAGAGAGATTGGATTTGTTGTAAGAGGGTGTGTGCGTATGTTTTACACGGACGAAAATGGAGAAGAGCATACCACCGGTATTATTCCTGAAAACCATCCAATTACCGCTTCTGGTTTTTTATCGAACCCTGTACCTTCGCCTCAAAATGTGGTTGCTTTAGAACCGGTGGAACTCATTACTACTTCGCGCAACGATTTTTTTGACTTTCTTGAAAAATACCCGCGTTATGAAAGTGCTTTGCGTAAAATTATCAGTGAGTATATGGTGCTGCAAGGTGAGCAGTCGCGCCTGTTGCGTATTCCTTCTGCGCGCGAACGCTACGAAGCATTGCTAAAATTTCATCCAGATATTATACAGCGGGTTCCGCTAAAATATATTGCTTCCTATCTGGGTATTACCCACGAAACACTTAGCAGAATAAGAGGTAATAAGTAAACCTTTGGGTCCTATTATTTGACATTTGTCAAACCAAGTTACTCTCCACAATCCTACTTTTGGCACCGCAAATAATTTCTCATGAACAACTTCGGAAACGCTTTATTGATTGCCATGCCCGGCTTTTTTGTCCTCATTATGTTCGAAATGTTTTGGGCAAGGTGGAAACACAATGAACAACAACCCCTCATTGATTCTATTGCAAGTGTAGCATCCGGTTTAACCAATGTTTTAAAGTCAACACTTGGTCTTACTATCGTTATTTTTTCGTATGCCTGGGCGGAAGCCCATCTGCGTTTGATGACATTAAGCGCTAGTAGTGTATGGACATACGTTATAGCATTTGTTGTGATAGACTTTATCAGTTACTGGACTCACCGGTTAAGTCACCGGGTTAATTTTTTCTGGGGTCATCATGTGATACATCATAGCAGCGAGGAGTTTAATCTGCCTTGCGCACTTCGTCAGGGAATTTCTATGATAACTAACATATTAGCAATAGCTTTCTTCCCCTTAGCTATATTGGGAGTGCCCGTAGAGGTGTTGGGTATTATAGGTCCTGTTCATCTGTTCAGCCAGTTCTGGTATCATACGCGCTACATAGGCACTATGGGCGTGTTGGAATATATTTTGGTTACTCCTTCCGCTCACCGTGTGCACCATGCCATGAACGATATTTATATGGATAAAAACTACAGTGCCATTTTTATTGTGTGGGATAGATTGTTTGGCACTTATCAAAAAGAACTGGCTACCGAGCCCTGTGTGTATGGCATGCGCAGACCCGCGCAATCATGGAACCCCTACATCATCAACTTTAAACACTGGTTTACCCTGGCTGCCGATTCGTATCACACCAAAAACTGGGGCGATAAATTCAAACTGTGGTTTATGCCTACCGGTTGGCGACCTGCCGATGTTGCCGAAAAGTATCCGCTGCTCACCATTCAAAAAATGAGCGACTTACAAAAATATAGTCCGGGTTATAGCAAGTGGTTTACAGGTTTTAGTTTTATACACATCAACATGCTGTTTCTATTGGTGCTTTTTTTGTTTTTCCGTTTTGGCGAAATATCAAAAGCGGATGCCACAATGAATGGAATTTTTCTGCTGTTCGCCATTTTCGGTTTTACCGCGCTGCTCGATAAAAAACAATATGGCATCATCAGCATTTTCTTTGTTTCTATAAGTATTACAATTTTCTGTTTTGCAAAAGGCGATTGGTTTGGTTTGAATACTTTTCTTCCGTTCGGTTCTGTTTTAGTAGTAACCTATTTTATGGCGGTAACTTTAGCAGCGGCTTGGCTTTATAAAACTGAATTGAGTTTGACAAAAAACTAAAATCAATAAATCAGAATCGTTATGAAACTTATTCTACAAAATTTCCCTATTAAACAATCTGCTGATTATAGGATTGGTTATTTTTTTGCTTCAAAAGGAGGATGGTGATTCGGTAAATATGTTTTGAATAATATTTGCATCTCTTATTCTGTTGTATCGGCTTAGCCACTAAAAATTTATGATGACTACTACTAAAAAAGAAATAAAGTCCATCGGACTACTGGATGTTATTAAAGCGCGTAAAGATCGCTTTGGAATGTTAGCAAAAGCACCATTGAAATATCCCGACTTATTTCTGCTTCAGATACCCGGGCGCAAAGTTTATGCAATTCATCAACCCGAAATGGTGCAGCACATTCTACAGCGCAACATGGCCAACTACCGCAAAGATGAAGGGTATAAAGTACTGGCGCTACTTTTAGGCAACGGACTTATTACCAATGCCGATAACGAAAGTTGGCGCAAACAACGTAAACTCCTGCAACCTCCTTTTCACCGCGAAAGTTTAGCCAACATGTGCAATATTGTGGTGCACAGTGTTGAGCAACTTTTGAATGAATGGAAACACAAAGAAGGGGAGACTATAAACTTTACGCACGATATGGCGTGGCTTACCATTGATATTGTATGTAAAACACTTTTCACTTCAGATGTAAGCAATAATCAAATACAAATGGTGTGGCGCAATTTGAACTTTCTAAACGAAGCAGCTACACTGATGGCAGGCAACCCGTGGCATCTTCCGTGGAAATGGCCTGTGCCGCGCTATGTTAAAGGGCGCAAGTACATTGCTGAACTTAACGAAATGATTTACGGCATTATGCAAAAGCGCAGACAACAAAAAAATCCTCCGCACGATTTGCTGCAAATACTTTTGGAAGCGCGCTACGATGATGGCAGCCCGATGAGCGATGAACAAATACGCGATGAGGTAATGAC
>JBKJJB010000291.1:0-8026 GCA_046598235.1 Chitinophagales bacterium | reverse complement strand
AGAAAGCAGTTTCGGGTATTGCTATGTGATTAATCAGTAATGAAGAAACAGGAAAATATGTAATCCTTTCTGATATTCTTGGCGATGAAGACCACTTGGGCGATATGGATTTTAAAGTGTGTGGAACCGAAAAAGGTATCACCGCTTGCCAAATGGATATTAAAATCAAAGGACTTTCGCGTCAATTGTTGACTGAAGCTCTTGACCAGGCTAAGCGCGGACGCTTACACATTCTTGGCGAAATGAATAAGACTCTTTCTGCACCGCGTGAAGATTATAAACCTCATGCACCACGTGTAGAAATGATAATGATTGAGAAGGAATACATTGGCGCAATCATCGGACCTGGAGGAAAAGTAATTCAGGAAATGCAGCGCGAAACCGGAACTACCATTCAAATTGAAGAGATAGGCAACCAGGGCAAAATTGAAATCTTCTCTCCAAATAAAGAAGGTATTGATGCAGCTATGCGCAGAATAAAAGGAATTGTAGCGGTACCTGAAATTGGTGACGTTTACGAAGCTACGGTTAAATCAATTATGCCTTACGGTGCGTTTGTTGAATTCATGCCCGGCAAACAAGGCTTGCTGCACATCTCCGAAGTTTCTCACAAACGCCTTGATACTTTAGAAGGTGTGCTGAAAGAGAACGAAGTGATTAAAGTGAAGTTGCTTGGTATCGATAACAAAACAGGTAAGTTCAAATTAAGCCGCAAGGTTTTGCTTGACCCACCTGCTGCTAACTAAGCAACATATTTTTTGAAATATAATAGGGCGATGAAATGTTTTCATCGCACTTTTTTTGTTCGGAAGTATTTCAGAACAATTTCTTTTTTGACTCTCCGACTGATGGATCCTAAATAACAAACAGGGCATTGTCATACTGAGAATTCCATCAAGCCCGCTTGATACCTGTTGTTAATGACAAAAGGCTTCTGTAAAAAAATATGCAGTTCAAAAATACGCATCATTTTTTTAACCACATAGGAACATAGAACACATAGTTGGTTCTTACCTGATTTTATTGGCTCTATGCTCTCTTATGCTCCTTTGTGGTTTTTTGTATTTTTTGAGAACTTCATGTATAAGTTTTTTTCGTTTTATAACATGTCATGCAGCCAAGGCTTTGCGAGGCGAAACATCTTGAATTGATTAGGAGAGAGAATACAAGGTTTCTCGCTTCGGAAACCTACGCTCGAAATGACAACAGGTGCCTGTTACTTACATCAATCGGAGCGATACATCATTTTTTTTAAACTCTTTCATACATTTGACAAAATTCAACTCGTATCAATTCTCTTTCTAAGATATTGCTTTTTCCTATTGCTCTCCTATATGGATGGATTACTTCCTTTCGTAATTATCTGTATGATAGTAAGGTGCTGAAATCTGTGCGCTTCGATTTCCCTGTTATTGGTGTAGGCAACCTTACAGCAGGCGGCACGGGCAAAACCCCGCATATTGAGTATCTGATTACTATACTTCAATACACTTACAAAGTGGCTACGCTCAGTCGCGGCTATGGCAGAAAGTCGCATGGGTTTCAGCTTGCCGAACATAACACAAGTGCCTTGCAGATTGGCGATGAGCCGAGGCAATTCAAACTTAAATTTCCCGATACTATTGTTGCAGTAGGAGAAGACCGGGTGCTCTCTATTCCAAAGATTCTTCACCACCACCCCGATACCGATGTGATTTTGCTCGATGATGCTTTTCAGCACCGAAGTATTCGCGCAGGGCTTTCTATTCTGCTCACCGAATATTCTAACCGCTTTACCAAAGATGATTTAATGCCTGTGGGCTGGCTGCGCGAGGCTAAAAGCAATTACCACCGTGCCGATATTATTATAGTTACCAAATGCCCTTTGCATATTTCCGATGCCGAAAGGCGGGAAATTTTAGCCGAGATAAAACCTTTCAGCTATCAGCGAGTTTATTGTTCTGCCATACAGTATGCCCCGCTGTATTCGTTTAATGATTCGGCTTTCAAAATTGAGTTGAATAAGGAAGTAGATGTGCTGCTGGTGTGCGGCATTGCGCGGCATGAAGAGTTGAAGAGTTATCTTGAATCAAAAGCCCGCAACGTGTTTGTGCGCGACTTCCGCGACCATCATCACTTTGATGAATACGATTTAGACAGCATACGTGAAACATTCACTAACATGGGCGATGTAAACAAGATAATAGTCACCACCGAAAAAGATGCCGCCCGCCTGGAAGAACATCGTCTTTGGTTTTTGCAGAATAAAATAGAAATATTCGTGCAGCCGATAATGGTTCAGTTTTTAAATGAGGATGGAGAAAAGTTTAGTGCAGATATTCTCCATTATATAGAAACAACAATACAAAAAATAGTCCCGCAATAGTATGAAAGACCTGTTACAGAAGATTAAAGAAACCAGCGAATTCCTGAAAGGGAAAATTGATAAAGAATATAAATACGGTATTATCCTTGGCTCGGGCTTAGGAAACCTTACTAAGGAGATTGTGGTTCATCATCAGTTTCCGTATGCCGATATTCCTAACTTTCCGGAGGCAACTGTAAAAGGACACGGCAAAAATCTAATCTTCGGAGAGCTTGGTGGAAAGAATGTAGTGGCATTGAATGGTCGCTTTCATTATTACGAGGGTTACAGCATGGAGGAAGTTACTTTCCCGGTGCGGGTAATGAAAGCGCTGGGTGTAGAAACGCTTATCATCTCCAATGCATCAGGCGGAATGAATCCTGCGTTTGAAGTAGGCGACTTAATGATTATTACCGACCATATATACATGCAGCCCGAGAATCCTCTACGCGGCACAAACTACGAAGAACTCGGTCCGCGCTTTCCGAATATGAACAACGCATACAATCCTGAGTTGGTGAAGAAGGGATTGCAGATTGCTTTGGAGAATAACATTACCTGCCATTCGGGAGTGTATATAGGTGTTCCCGGTCCTACTTTCGAAACACCTGCGGAGTACAAGGCGTTTCATATTCTGGGTGCCGATGTGGTAGGTATGTCCACCGTGCCCGAAGTTGTGGTGGCGCGCCACGGAGGAATGGAAGTATTTGCTATTTCGGTGGTAAGCGACATGGGTTATCCGCCCGAGAAAGCCGACAAAGTAACGCATGAGATGGTTTTGCAAAAGGCAGCCGAAGCAGAGCCGAAGATGACAAAGCTCGTTATTGAACTTTTGAAGAGTATTTAATAAATGAGAAAGAAAAGATTTCGGATTTCGGATTTTGGATTTCGGATTTTAAAATTCGCAATTCGCAATTGGCAATTCGCAATTTTAGTTGCCTGTTGTCAATTGTCAATTGTCAATTGTTTTTCTTCTCCTGTTGATTCTATCCAGCCTCTCCTCGGAAAAAAAGGAGTGCTCAAACCTTCCACCAACAACGATACCTGGTTTTTAAATGCTGAACCTGAGAAACATTTTATTATAGATTCGAGCATCTTTGGTATTCAGTATTATAATGTAGTTCAGCGCGATGGAATTGAATACACAAATGCAGGTAACACCGGAAGTGCGGCTTATCCGCTGGTGTTTTCTCCCAAACGCACCACAGGCTTTAATCTGGGATACAATCAGTTTGATGTGTATCGCTACTATAAAGACTCTGTGAAATACTATCAGGTTATTCGACCTTATACTGAACTGAGTATGGTTATCGGTTTAAAGAATGAACAGATGTTTCAGGGAAAGTTTGCTAACCAGCATAAAGGAATCATTTACTACGGGGTTGACTTCAGAAGAATTTCTTCCAGGGGAATTTATCTAAATAATAGAACGGAGAACAACGGATTTAATCTCTACGGTATTTATAACTCGAAGAATAAACACTGGAACATTCAGGCAGATTTAATTTTCAATTCATTTAAGAATCAGGAGAACGGAGGTGTGCTGTTGAATCCTTTCGATTCATTTTATTTTCAGAAGACTCTCGTGCCTGTTTCACTTGTGCAAGCAGAGAATAACTATAAGCAGGTAGATTTTTATCTGAAAGGTTCTTACAACATTGGCAGAAAGTATTTTGAACGAAAGGATGACTCCACAACCGTTCAAAAGCTGATGCCTGTATTCAGAATCTCTTATCAGTTTAATGTAGAGAGCAACAAAAATAAGTTTCGCGATAAAGACCCCGATTCAAGTTACTATGGTAATTTCTATTTGAAAGATTCAGTTTTTAATGATTTGAATTATGTGAAACTCAGCAACTCTATCATCCTCGATTATTATGCACGTAAACTCACTTCCGATTCTTCTTACTCTGAAAAGAACTTTATCGCCACTGCCGAATCGGGTTTCGATTATTATTTGATTGAACAGAATCAATTGAAGAGTAATACAAGCAATTTGTATGTGGCAGGAAATTTTAGAAGTAATTCAGCATCGAACTCAAAGATATTTTACAAAGGCGCAGTAAAGTATTATCTCTATGGCTGGAATCAGAATGATTTTTTAGCCGATGCAATTGCCGGTTACGATTTTGGTAAGTTCGGAATGCTTTCAGGAAATGCTACTTACCAGTTAAAGGAAGCACCCTACCTGTTTGAGCGTTACACTTCGCATCCCGTTACCTGGAATTACAATTTACCAAAAACAAAAGTGTTTACAGTAGGAGGGAAGTATCAGAATGTAAAGTACGGCATCGTTGCCGACTTCAATTATTATGTAATGGATCATTTGCCTGTGTATCCCGGCTTATCATCTCCTTACATTGATACAAAACCGGAAGTAATTTTTGTTGCACATGCCGGAAACAGGAATGGGTTTTATGGTTTGCATTTAGATAATGACATTTGGTTTACTTCGGCTAACAATGGTGTAGCTAGGCAAACTTTCCCAATGCTGGTGACCAAACACAGCATCTATTACGAGCGGAGAATTTTTAAAAAGGTTTTGTGGTTTGCTGTCGGTTTCGATTTGCGATATAATTTACGAAACAATACTCCGTATTATGACCCATTGCTTGCTGCATTCTATCCCACGTACACAGAATCAAAATCATTTCCCGTTCTTGATTTCTTTCTTAACCTAAAGATAAAAACGGTAAGAGTTTTTCTTAAAGTAAACAACATCAGTTCTTCCTTTGGTCCTAAAGGATATACCTCTCTGTATAGATACCCCGCTCCTGATATTTCTTTCCAGTTTGGCTTGAAGTGGAGATTTTTCGAGTAGTTATCGGCTTATCCAATAGTCCGGCTTCTTCTTAAAGTGAGCGAATGAAGCAACAATGATTTCTTCTTCAAAAACTATAAACACTATTTTATAAGGAAATCGTTCAATATTTATCTTTCTGAAATTGCCATTTAAAAGTTGAAAGTGAAAAGGATTCTCCACTATTCTGTGAAGAGCAACTTTGTATTTTGACACTAAATCAATGGACAGAAGTTGAGATATTTCAGCATACCATTTTACTGCTTCATCTAGTTCTTCTAAGGCAGAGTCAAGAACAGTAAGTTTATACGCCATACTTTTTCTTGAGTAATTCGTTCACTTCTTCAAAACTTTTTCCCTTTGAAGGGTCTCTGCGATATTCTTCCACTCTTTCATTTAGCATACTTACTTCCTCACTTGTAAGGTCATCGTCTTCAATGGTCTCTACTTTATCTTCGAATTTAGTGGAGAGTAAAATATTTTTGAGCAATTCTGCATCGCGGTCACTTTCCATTCTTACGGTTATTGTTTTCATAAAGTATTTTTACCAAATGTACAGAATCGTTTTTACTTCTTAAAAATTCCTTCAATTACTTTCCCTACACAACCATTTGGCTCCTGAATATGCAGCATGGCGGCAAGTGTTGGAGCAATATCTGTCATGTGAACATCGGAATAATCTTCTCCTTGCTTAATGTTCCATCCCATCCACACTAATGGAATATGTGTATCGTAAGGATAGATAGTTCCATGTGTAGTTCCTTTTGCCATTCCTTCAAACCAGCCGGGCTCATGCAAAATGAAAATCTCACCCGAACGATTCGGGTAGAAGCCGTTGGCTATTACAGATTTCATATTTGCTTCCACTAATTCGTTACTCAGATTTTCAAGGTCGATAATTTTTGCAATGCCATTGAACTGCATTAAAAAATCTTGAATTATTCTTTTGAAATAACTTCTATCAGTTTTTTTCTCTATAAGCAATTTGTTGTTTAAATACAACTGCATATTCTCATAACCCAGTAACCATTCCCCTTCTCCGTATTCTGCTTTAAGTTTTGTTTCAAGCAATTTCAAAACAGAATCCATCGGAAAAACACTCGCGGGTAATTTCTTCTCTTTCAAAAAATCAGGAACGTGAGCAGCACCGTGGTCGGCAGTGAGAAAAAAAACATAGTTTCCTTTGCCTATGGTGAGGTCAAGATAGTTGAAGAACTCTGCAAAGTCTTTATCTAAACGCAGGTAACAATCCTCTACTTCAACACTGTTCGGTCCAAACTGATGACCGATATAATCGGGAGAAGATAAACTCACAGCTAGGAAATCTGTGTATTTCCCTTTCCCTAACTTTTCATTTTCGATAGTTGCTTTCGCGAAGTCAAGCGTAAAGGTATTTCCATAAGGTGTTGTGCGGATAATATCCAGCGTAGGAGTTTTAAGTTCACTCACCTTGTGTTCAAACACAGGCTTGGTTTCATTCTTAAATGGAGATTCAAAATGCTTGTCATCCTCATGGCTTTCAAAGTACTGAGCAATGGGCAAAAGTGTATTCCAGTTTTGCGAAACATATTTATCCGCCAGTTTTTTATCGTTGAAAGTTTTTACCCAGCCAGGTAAATCATTCATGTAATAGGAAGAAGTAATCCAACCCCCTGTTGTTCCATCATAAAAGTAAGCTGCATTCGCGCTGTGTCCGGCAGGAAGAATTGCCCCGCGATCTTTCAAAGCAATGCCTATAGTTTTCGACTGAAAGTTGGTGGCTAATTTTAATTCATCAGTAATAGTGGTGGTGAGCATTCTCTGCGGTGACATCTTTCCTGCTTTGGAAGAACTGCCTACCGTATTCATAGTGGTGTCTTCGGTGCAGTAAACAACTTTGTTTTCTTCTAAATCAAACCAGTTGTTTCCGGTAACACCATGAACAGAAGGAACCGAGCCTGTGTAAACGCAGGTATGTCCGCAGGCGGTGTAAGAAGGAGAGTAGTTGATGTGGGTATTTTCGCAACTGTAACCTTCTCGCAACATTCTTTTAAACCCGTTGGCTGAATACTTTTCAGAATAACGATATAAAAAATCCCAGCGCATTTGGTCAACCACCATTCCTACTATCAACTTTGGCTGTGCAGCAGGAGAGGAGGTTGGTTTTGTTTGCGCAAAAGAAAAAGCAGAGGTTAAAAACAAAAACAGAAAGAGAGTAATTCTTGAATTCAGTTTCATACAAATAATTTTCGCAACAATAATAATTCAAATTGCAAAGTGGCTTATGAAATAGTTGTTATGCTTTTGTGCTTAACAGGTTATCTCATTTATTCTGCTTCATTACATTTGGCATGTAAAATTAATGCTTTGAAAAACTTCTCTCTTCTTTCTATTTTAATATTGGGTATCTGTTTCAATGCTGCTTCACAAGTTCATCAACACCGCATTAACCTTAATCCCGCGCTTCGTCCTTTCTATCATGGTGTTGAATCAGGCGATCCGATGCCTGACAGAGTGATAATATGGACGCGCATAACTCCTGATTCAGGAACAGTTGGCAACATTGATGTTTACTGGCAAGTGGCGACTGATGTCAATTTTACAAACATCGTCAATTACGGAACGGTAGTTGCCACCGAAGAAAATCACTACTGCGTAAAAGAAGATGTATGTGGTTTGCAGCCATCCACTTACTACTATTATATGTTCAATGCCTTCGGAAGAAATTCAGTGATTGGCAGAACTAAAACAGCTCCTGCTTTGAATGCCGACAATGACAGCGTACGTTTTGCGGTGGCGAGTTGTGCGGCATGGGAGCACGGCTATTTTAATGCCTACGAAAGTATTTCGAATCGCAACGATGTAGATGCGGTAGTTCATTTAGGGGATTACATTTATGAAAC
>JBKJJB010000064.1:0-5637 GCA_046598235.1 Chitinophagales bacterium | reverse complement strand
AATCTTCTGAACGAATTCATCTAACCCAACGAAATCAGCACCTGCTTTTCTTGCTTCTTCTTCTTTATCAGCAGAAGTAAGAACCAAAACGCGCTTGGTCTTTCCCGTTCCGTGCGGAAGGGCAGTAGTTCCTCTGATTGCCTGGTCGGCTTTCTTCGGATCAATACCTAACTGAATGTGTAAATCTACTGATGCATCGAATTTGCAGGTAGTAACTTCCTTTACAATTTTGGAAGCATCTGCTAATGTGTAGAGCTTGTTAGCGTCTACTTTGCCGGCTACGGCTTTTCTCTTTTTTGTAAGTTTCATTGTTTTTGTTTTTTGAGGTTTTAGCGAAGCAATGAACTTCTTCCTCGTGAATTAAAAAAGTTATTTGTTATTGGTTAATCGTTAATGGTGAAATGCAATCTGGTATTACTATTAACCATTAACTTTCCCCCTATTAACTACTCAATATCCTTCTACGTTAAACCCTGCACTCTTCGCAGAACCTGCAACCATGCTCATGGCTGATTCAATAGTAAAGCAGTTAAGGTCGGGCATTTTTTCTTCCGCAATTTTACGGATGATGTCTTTGCTTACTGTTCCTATCTTTTTACGATTCGGTTCTGCTGAACCTGCTTGTTTCTTGGTTAACTCCATCAACATGGCATGAGCCGGAGGTGTTTTGATAATGAAATCAAAACTTTTATCGGTATAAACAGTAATTACGCAAGGAAGAATCTTGCCTTGTTTGTCCTGTGTTTGTGCGTTGAAGCGTTTGCAGAACTCCATGATGTTCACACCCTTCGAACCGAGAGCCGGACCAATTGGAGGAGCCGGATTTGCCTGACCACCTTTTACCTGTAACTTGATGAATGTTTGAATTTCCTTTGCCATTGTATTTCTGTATTATTGACTATGAATATTATTTTGTATTTGTTTTGAGCGATTAAGCAATTTTCTGAATCTGCATAAAGCTTACTTCCACCGGTGTTCTTCTTCCGAAAATTTTCACTATCACTTTCAACTTCTTCTTCTCGTTATTTATTTCTTCAATAGTTCCGATAAAATCGTTGAAAGGACCGTCTACAATTTTCACATCTTCGTTGATGATAAATGGCTCAGCAATAGTTTCTCCTGCTTCTAACATTTCATCTGCTTTACCTAACAGTTTAAATACTTCAGCCGATGAAAGGTTACCAAGAAATCCGAGAACTCCATGAACATGTCGAACAGTGTTCCACATTTCCTGAGTCATTTTCTTGTCTTCTACTTCCATGTATATATAACCAGGGTATAGTGTTTTTTCCTTTATCGTCTTTTTACCTGCTTTAATAGTGTAAACCTTTTCGGTAGGCACTAAGATGTTAAGCACAATCTTATCCCATTTAGCACGGGTTACTTCGAGCATAATATGATCGCGTATCTTTTTCTCTTGTCCGCTGATAACACGAACTACATACCACTTTTTACCTTCAGCCATGATTACCCGATAATGATTTTATAAAGTTCCTGTGTTCCGTATTTAAAAAAAACGTCCACAGCCAAAACTATCAGAGATATAAAAAGTGAAGCGATTAAAACCACCACTGCACTATCTTGCAATTCGGCCCAGGTAGGCCAAGTTACTTTGTGCATTAGTTCATCGTATGCTTCCTGAAAATATAAAGTGACTTTTTCCATTGTATTTTTTATTCCCTTGTTAACCTAAATCCTTACTCCAAAACTTTTTAATCTCTGCAGGGGCAGCCAGATTCGAACTGACATCAAGGGTTTTGGAGACCCGTATGCTACCATTGCACTATGCCCCTATTACTTTTTGTCCGCGAGGCTTACATATCTCCAAATCTCCATCTACCCCTCGGTAAAAAGGGACGCAAATATAACGAGTTAGTTGAATCTGCAAAACTTAGCCGACAAAAAGGCAGTAATTGAATGATTTATCAGGATTAGCCGTGTAAATAAAAAACCTTGCCTGACGGATGATTACGCAGATAAATACATTGATTTTGGGATTAAATCTTAAAATCCTTGGCTGTTATCTGCGTAATCATCAACGAAGTTGTATGAATTTCTTTATGCTCTAATCCTATAATTTACACAAGGCTAAGGCTTAAAATCGGGGTTGGCTGCCCTCCTTTTTTTTACCCTTTCATATAACATTGAAATAGGGTTGCTGAATTTCGCTTTAGGGCTTATGGTTCCGTACGTAGGTGGCGCTATCCCTGCAACATCTACTTTGTTTATTCCTTTGGCATCCATAAAGGCATCTACAAATTCCTCCTTATTGCGAAAAGGATAAATAGTCACATCTTTCAATTTCACAAAGTCGTGCATTAAGGTAATTTCAAGAGTATAATATTGGGTAGAATCTAAATCATACACATGAATTACCTTAGGGATGTAACCGGTGGATGAAAACTTTAGCGTATCTTTTTTGTAAACGTAGAAAGTGAAATTGCCTCCGTTATCGCAGGTTACTCCTTTGCCGGTTCCGTTTACCCGGATGTTGACAAGGGGAATAGGAGTTTTGGTTTGTACATCCACTACTTTCCCTTTTATAAGAAACTTGCCTTCCTGAAAATCGAAGTTGAGTTGGGCGGAACAGATAGCAGACAGCAGACAACAGACAACAGACAATACAATCTTGGCAAAAGGGGAAGTTTTGTCTATCGGTAACATTTGCACGTGCTTTGTATTCTGTATTAAAGTCCTTCTCCTTTTGGAGAAGGATTTAGGATGAGGTAAAAATAAAATCCCTGCCGTAATAAACGACAGGGATTGAATCTTGTTGTGATTTTTTGGTGAGGTATGAAACTTATTCAGCTACCACTTCAAAAGTAACATTTACTTTGTGGCTCGAACCCAAACCTACTTCGGCAGTATAAGTGCCAAGGGCTTTTACTTCGCCTTCAGTAACATTAATCTTTCTGCGGTCAACTTCCACTTGCAATTGGTTCTTGATTGCCTCAGCAATATGATAAGCAGAAACACTTCCGAAAATTTTTCCGGTAGTACCCACCTTAGCACCAATTTTTATGGGTGCTGAAGTAAGGCGCGCTGAAATTTCGTTGAACTGAGCTACTAATTTCGCTTCGCGTTTTTCTATTCCTTTAGCTCTTTGGGCAAGCATAGCCATTGAGCCTGCATTTTTAACTACTGCAAATCCCTGAGGAATCAGGTAGTTCAATCCGAAACCCGGACGAACTTTCACCACATCATCAGCAAAGCCGAGCTTTTCTACATCTTTTATAAGAATTACTTCCATTGTTTAATCTTTTTGAGGTTCACATTTTATTTCAACAAATCAGCTACGTAAGGCAGCAACGAAAGGTGACGGGCACGCTTAACTGCTTGTCCTATCTTACGCTGATATTTAAGTGAGTTACCACTTAATCTGCGCGGAAGAATTTTCCCTTGTTCGTTGATGAACGTGAGCAAATACTCAGGGTCTTTGTAATCAATGTAGCGGATACCGTTCTTTTTAAAACGGCAGTATTTTTTCTTAATCAAACCAATCTTGGTGGCTGTTAAGTATTTTATTTTATCGTTTTTTCCTGCGCTCATGATGCTACCTCTGTTTTTTCAACTACGTTAACTCTTTTGTTTCTTCCTACTAATCCTGCGCGTTTATCATCATTGTATTTTACAGCGTACTTGTCGAGGCGCACGGTCAAATAACGAAGCACATTCTCATCGCGTCTGAAAGCGATTTCGAGTGTATCAACGGCTTTGCCATCGGCTTTGTACTCTAATACATGATAAATGCCCGTGGTTTTTTTACCAATGGGATAACGTAGGTTTTTAAGTCCCCAGGGTTCCTGGTGAACTATCTCAGCTCCTTTGGATTTGAGAATATCAATGTAAGCATTGATAGTTCTCTTTGTATCGTCTTCCGACAACACAGGAGTGAGAATAAATACTGTTTCGTACTGTGTCAGCATGTTTCTCTGCTTTTTAGGGTTTAAAAAATGGAGCGCAAAGATATACCGATAGGTGGAATTTCCAAACGGTGAATTTGATTCCATCCTTTTTCTATTTTTGCGCTCTCTATGGCAGAATATATTGTAAGCGCACGAAAGTATCGCCCCGTTCATTTTAATGAAATGGTGGGGCAGGAACAGGTGGCAGTTACTTTAAAGAACGCCATCCGCACGGGGCATCTGGCTCATTCGTTTCTTTTTTGCGGTCCGCGCGGGGTGGGCAAAACTACTGCGGCACGTATTCTCGCCAAAACTATCAACTGCGAAAACATAAGTGATGATTTTGAGGCATGTGGCAAATGCCAAAGCTGTGTTTCGTTTCAGCAGAAT
Organism: Chitinophagales bacterium; assembly: GCA_046598235.1. Lineage (GTDB taxonomy): Bacteria > Bacteroidota > Bacteroidia > Chitinophagales > LD1 > Bog-950. The sequence goes on along the minus strand of JBKJJB010000064.1, from coordinate 1,342 downwards.
GCTTCGTTTAATATTCATGAGTTAGATGCCGCCTCGAACAATTCGGTGGAAGATATTCGCTCGCTGGTGGAGCAGGTTCGTTTTCCGCCACAAAGCGGCAAGTATAAAATCTATATTATAGATGAGGTTCACATGCTTTCGCAGGGCGCCTTCAATGCGTTTTTAAAAACCCTCGAAGAGCCGCCTGCTTATTGCAAGTTTATTTTGGCTACTACTGAGAAACATAAGATTCTTCCTACCATTCTTTCGCGTTGTCAGATTTTCGATTTTAAAAGAATAGGTATTGATACCATTGTAAGCCATCTTAAAACCATTGCTAAAGCCGAAAAGATAGATGCCGAAGAAGATGCGCTGCACATTGTTGCACAGAAAGCCGATGGAGGAATGCGCGATGCGCTTTCGATGTTCGATAGATTGTCGGGCTTTAGCGATGGCAAACTGACGTATGCTTCGGTTCTCGAAAATCTGAACGTTCTCGATTACGATTATTTTTTTAAAGTAACTGATGCCCTGCTCATAGAGAATCTTTCTTCAGCTTTACAATTGCTCGATACTATTATCAAGAAAGGTTTTGAGGGTGATGATTTTATTCTTGGCTTGTGTGAACATTTCCGCAATCTTCTTTTTTGTAAAGATGCCGCTACTTTAAAAATGCTGGAAGTAAGCGACAACCTGAAACAGAAATATGCTGAACAAAGTACTCTTGCTTCAGCAGATTTTTTGGTGAATTGTTTAAACCTCGGCAATCAATGTGATGTGCAATACAAACAATCGAAAAACAAACGACTGACTGTTGAATTGGCACTTATTAAAATGTGCTATGTGAATGCAGTAGTAGAGGTTAGTGCTGATAGCGGTAAAAAAAAACTCTCTGAAGTAACACAGGAGAAGACACAAGACACAAGACATAAGACACAAGAAAATACAGAACCTCAGATTATAATTTCTAAAGAAGAAAAGCTGAATGTTGTTGAAGAACCGAAACAGGAAGTAACAAACAACAAGCAACAAACCACTAACGACAAACCACAAACTACTAACACCAAACCTGCAACTCTCACAAAAAGCAAAAAGGTTTTAACGGTAGACTCTATGCAGGATACAGATACTGTTTCCGAAAATAAAGCTGCTGAACAAACAATAGAAGAAAAGTTCGAAGGAGAAGTGCTGATTTTGAATCAGGAAAATATTTTAAAAATATGGGATGAGTATGCCTCGCGCATTTCGGAGGAGAAGAAGGGTTTGAAAATCAGTTTTGCCACTTTCAAACCGATTTTAGATGAAACGCTGATAAACAAAATTTTCTTAAAGGTTCAAAGCAATATCCAGAAATCTCACTTCG
>JBKJJB010000048.1:0-4669 GCA_046598235.1 Chitinophagales bacterium | reverse complement strand
AAAATGCAGCAAATGATGAAGGGGATAATTTCATACTGGAGTAGGAATTTATTCCATCCCCAAACCTATGCACTTTTAGTGCATAGTATTTTAGTTAATCCCTTTGCTCTTTCCTACTTTCTGCCCCCGCAACTTCTCTCGGAGAGGAACCTGTGGGGGATAAATAGTGCAGATTCCCGTAAAACTTGTCCGTTTTAACGGGAGCCGTAGAACCTGCGGAGAGGGAATTCTCTTAACTCAATAAATTCTCCTTAGCTTTAAAGACTGAAATAATTTTCTCAAAATACGTTTCTGTTTAGTGAGAAGGACTTTTACCCTCTTCTTTCTGTTAGTTGCCCTTGCCGCGCAAGCCCGCCAGGTTTACACCATCAAATCCGGCAATTGGGACGCAGATTCGGTTTGGTATAACAACCTTAGGCCCGACACCATAGGCGACACGGTTTCTATCTATCACCATATCTCTCTTAACTCCGATATTGTTTTCAGCACAGGCTGCTATCTTTTTATTGACAGCACCGGCTGGCTCTGTGGCGACCATTCCCTGCTCATGACCGGCTGGTCTAACTTTTTCAATCTTGGTTTCGTGGGTTTATACTATTTCGAAATGTACTTTGCTTACGGTATCAACTTGGCTCCGGGCGTTATGGATATAGGTGAAAGGGGCATGTACTTTCATGGCATCGGTTCCCGTTTTTTAGATAGCCTCGGGTGTATAAAGGTGCATAAGGGAAGGCAGCAATGCACATCCGTGCGCGATACTTTCCTGTTGGTAACCGCTAATTATAATGTGGTGAATTTTCAAACGCACGAACAACCCGTCTATTACGATTATGACTTTGGAGATGGAACTACTTTGAGCACTTTGGAATGGCACGTTACCCATACTTACACCGACAGTGGAGACTTTGACATGCGCCTCATTCTTTCCAATTGCTGGGGCAGAGATACCGTGTACCGAAAAATTCATATAGAACTTCCACCGCCACCTTGTGTAGATAATAACTTTTACCTCATCTATCCCAACCCAACCGATGATGGCTTCTGGATTACAAAAGAGTTTTGTGATGATGAAGAGGTGAGCGTGAAAATTTATACCGTCCTCGGTCAGCTGATGGCAACTTATTCGTTTACCACTTATGAGAAAGCTTTGAAAGAATATATCTCCTGCTTCCTGATGTCAGCGGGCACTTATATTGTGAAGGCAGAGTCACCTTCAAAAACACAAAAACTGAAACTGGTGGTGGTAGATGATTATTAAAGCATAAAAACCCCACCCTCTTTCATACTTTTACCCGCAACAGAAAAACCATGTCGCCTTTTTCGCTTTGGCAAGAATTTATTACGGGTTTGTTGGTAGATGTAATGCGCTACTTTTTGTTTGCGGGCGTTCCTTTTCTGTTGCTGTACCTGCTGTTCCGTTCAAAGATGGTGCGCTTTAAGGTGCAGCAGAAATTTCCGGAGAACAAACACATGCTGCGCGAAATTGGTTTCTCGCTTCTCTCTATGTTTATTTTCAGCATTGTCAGCATAATGGTTTTTGCTGCACAGCAAAGGGGCTACACAAAAATTTACACCGACATGAGCGACCACTCCACCGCTTACTTTGTCTTTTCAATTTTTGCTTTCATCATCGCCCACGATACTTATTTCTACTGGAGCCATCGCTTTATGCACTTCAAGAAAGTTTATCCGCATGTCCATCTCATCCACCACAAAAGTTTTAATCCTACACCGTGGGCAACGTTTTCGTTTCATCCGATAGAAGCGGTGATGCAGGTGCTTATACTTCCCATTATGGTGTTTGTGCTGCCGCTTCATCCGCTGGCAATTTTTGCGTGGAGCATGTATCAATTAGTGCTAAATGTTGGCGGGCATACAGGTTATGAATTTTTTCGTAGCGGTTTCACGCAGCGAATTCATACGCTTTGGAGCAATACTGCCACTCATCACAACATGCACCATAAACATGTAAACTGTAACTACAGTTTATACTTCAACATCTGGGATAGAATTATGGGAACGAATCACGAACGTTACCATGAAGAATTTGAAGCGGGTGTGGCAAGAAGAAGAGAAATGGCGGAATAAAAAAATTACTTATCTGATTTACGAGCCATCATCCACAAAACGAATTTCCGCAAAAATAAGGGCGGGTATTTATATCCTTTCGACATACGTTTACCCATTTCGGCATAATCACCTTTACTCTTAGGCAGATTAGTGCCGAGCCCGTCTACGTAGCGGTTATACATGCAAAACGCAGCCGCTACCAAAACAGTATCGTGAATTTCTTCATCAGTTGCCCCGGCCTGGCGCGCTGCTTCCACCGTTTCGGGCTTTACTGCTTTTCCGCTTTGCTGAACCTGTGCGGCAATTGCCAAAAGCTTTTTCATTTTATCTGAAACCGGAATTGTCGAGATGTCTTGCCGCATACACGCAATTGTTTGCCCGTTATCATTCAAATGTGCGTTCACCGCTGCGCTATGGCTTTCATGACAAAATTCGCAATCATTCAGCAGCGACACATAAGCTGCAATAGTTTCGCGTTCCCCGGACGTAAGTGTAGAAGGCCCCAGCAAAATAGTGTTAGCTAAGGCTGCTAATGCTTTGCCGGTTGATCCCTTATAAAATAAAAGTTCAACGATGCCAGGTTGAGGAATATCGGTTTTAATGTAGGTCATAAGTTTAAAGTTTGATGATAAAGCCAAAACAAAATATAAAATTCATCTACATTCATAAAATGTATTTGAAAAGTATTTTTCTTGTCTACCTGTTTTGTTTTTCTGCCAGGGGGGGGTACACTCAATCTCTTTCCGACTTTGCCAACCCCCTCATCGGCACTAAAGGCATCTTTCTTTATGGAAGAACAACTCCGTTTGTAACTCCGCCATTTGGTATGACTCACTGGACACCCGTTACCCGCAAAGCACGGATTGCTGTGCCGCTCTATAATTATTTCGACAGACGAATACATGGCTTTCGCGCTTCGCACAAACCCGCCATGTGGATGGGCGATTACGGACACGTTACGCTCAAACCCGTTATCGGAAAAATAAATTCCAAAGCATTAAAACGCACCTATTACTTCTCGCACTGCGGAGAAACATCCACGCCATATTACTATTCGGTAACACTGCACACGCAAAAACTAAAGAAGATTAAAACCGAAATGACTGCTACTGAAAGGTGTGGCATCTTGAAGTTTCAATTCCCGAAAAACGAAATTCCTTCAGTATTTATCGAAGCAAGCGAATTGAATGATTCTACAGGTTGGATAAAAATTATTCCTGAAAAAAAGGAAATCATTGGCTGGAATAAAGACAGGCAGTCGGCACATCTCGGTCCACCGCTTCCCAACTTCAAAGGATATTTTGTGATTCAGTTTGATGAAACATTTGAATCATTCGGAACTTATGAGAATGAAGTGTTGAAAAACGGTAGTGCAGAACAAATGACAAACAACTGCGGAGCATGGGTATGTTTTGGGAAGAATACAAAAACTGTTCAGGCGAAAGTGGGAACCTCTTTCATCAGTATTGAACAGGCGCGCGAAAATTTGCTGAAGGAAGTTGCGGAGAAAAGTTTCGAAACCGTAGAAAAAGAAACGCAGCAGCAGTGGGATAATTATTTAAGCAGGATAGAATTGGAAGGCGCTAAAAAAGGGCAGAAAAAAATTTTTTATTCTGCCATGTATCACACGCTGTTATTCCCACGGCAGTTTTCCGAGTATGGATTATACTACAGCGCGTTTGATGATAAAGTTCACAACGGAGAAAGCTATAACGATTACTCACTATGGGATACTTACCGAGCGCAGCATCCGCTTTTAATTCTTACGGCACCCGAGCATGTTCCGGGCATGGTGCAGTCGCTTATACAGATGTACGAAGAAGGCGGCTACATGCCCAAGTGGCCCAACCCTACTTACACGGGAATTATGATTGGCACACATGCCGATGCCGTAATTGCTGATGCGGTGGTGAAGGGAGTAAAAGGGTTCAGTCTGCAAAAAGCTTATGAGGCTTGCATAAAAAATGCGATGGTTCCTTCTGGTAACGATAGCGTAAACCGTTGGGCTGACCGCGCACCCTTTACTTTTATCGAGGCGCGAAATGGTTTGTATTGGTATAAAAAACTTGGCTATGTGCCGGTTGATAAAACCAACGAATCGGTTTCTAACACTATCGAAGGTTCGTATGATGATTTTTGTGTGGCACAAGTGGCGAAAGCAGCGGGCAAAACGGATGATTACGAAATGTTGATGAAGCGAAGCAAGAATTACATGAACGTTTATAATCCCGCCACTGGCATGATGGCTCCGCGAAAAGCAGATGGCAGTTGGTATGAAGACACCCGTGCAGGTTTCACGGAGGGAAGTCCGTGGACTTATTTATTCGGAGTGCAGCAGGATATTCCCGGTTTGGTAAATCTGATGGGTGGCAAAGAAAACTTCATTAAAAAACTTAATAAGAATTTCCGTGGAGTGCATTACATACACATGAACGAGCCGGGGCATCACTATACTTACCTGTATGATTATGTTGGTCAGCCCTGGAGAACGCAAAAACTGGTAGCACTCAATCGTTATTTTCTATATCGCAACAACCCCGATGGCATGGATGGCGATGATGACTGCGGACAAATGAGCGCCTGGTATATTTTCAGCGCG
>JBKJJB010000328.1:0-3558 GCA_046598235.1 Chitinophagales bacterium | reverse complement strand
TCAATGGCTGCTACGCTTCCTCCCATTTCATCGATGCGCTGAATGTATTTCTCAGCTTCTGCTTCCATTTGGTCGGTAAGTGTTTCAATAAAGTAAGAACCTGCCAGCGGATCAACGGTATCTGTTACACCGCTTTCGAAGCCGATAATTTGCTGTGTGCGAAGAGCAATTTTTGCTGCTTCTTCTGTAGGAAGAGAAAGTGCTTCATCGTATCCATTGGTATGCAGCGATTGTGTTCCTCCCAAAACCGCAGCAAGTGCTTGAAGCGTTACACGTGAAATATTGTTTTTTGGTTGTTGAGCAGTGAGTGTAGAACCTCCGGTTTGTGTATGAAAGCGCAGCATTTGTGCACGTGCATCGGTAGCTCCAAGTTCTGTAGTAATCTTCGCCCACATTCTTCTGGCTGTGCGGAACTTCGCAACCTCCTCAAAGAAATTATTGTGAGCATTGAAGAAGAAAGAAAGCCGCTGACCAAACTGATTGATATCTAATCCTTTCTTAATAGCTGCTAAACAATATGCCTTACCATTTGAAAGTGTAAACGCAATTTCCTGAACGGCAGTAGAACCCGCTTCGCGAATGTGATAACCCGAAATCGAAATAGTATTCCATTTGGGAACTTCGGTATGGCAGTATTCAAAAATGTCGGTGATAATTTTCATGCTCGGCTTGGGCGGATAAATATAGGTGCCTCGTGCTGCATATTCTTTCAGGATATCATTCTGAACAGTTCCCGAAATCTTTTTTAAATCGGCTCCCTGCTTTTTTGCGAGTGCTACATACAATGCCAAAAGAATATACGCTGTAGAGTTAATGGTCATGGAAACTGAAACATCTTCGAGCTTGATTCCTTTGAAAAGCATTTCCATGTCTTCGAGCGAATCAATAGCTACTCCCACTTTTCCAACTTCGCCTTCAGCAAGCGCATGGTCGCTGTCGTAGCCGATTTGAGTAGGTAAATCAAACGCCACGCTCAACCCATTTACACCTTGCGAAAGAAGATAGTGATAGCGCTTGTTACTTTCTTCAGCCGTGGAGAACCCCGCATACTGCCGCATGGTCCACAACTTGCTGCGATACATTTCGGAATGAATACCACGGGTGAAAGGAAATTTACCCGGCTCCTCTATCTCCTTTTTAGCAAGCGAGTAAACTCGTTTAATTTCTATGCCGGAATCAGTAGTGAATTTCTTACTCATAATTACAGCCACGAATTACACGAATTTTTACGAATAAAATTTTAAAACAACTCCCGGCATTCCGCCTTTAAAAATTCGAGTGCCTGTTCGGTAGGTAAGGTGGCATTTGCGTTTTGAATGCCTATAAATAGCGCATTGATAAGCTGACCGGCAGAAGATTCGGGAGGAAGTTGTGTGCCAATGAGGTTGACCGTTTTCATCATTTCTTCCTTTGCAGAAACAATCAGGTTCCAGGCATTGGAGGAAACATAAATCTGCTGCGATAGGTTATGTTCAAATTCCTCGCGGATGTTTTTCACGATAGCATATTGAAGTTCACTCGAAAGCATATCAGGTGTGCGAACGCGGGAGATGACAGGAGCAAAGTTGATTCGTTCGAGAAACAGTGCCAGCCGCTCATAAGCTTGTAAGCGAAGCATTACTATTTCTTTATCGCGCTTCATTTTTAATTCAATCGCTTTTACAGTTGCTTCTCTATTCATATACCGGGTCAACAGGAAGTAGGCAGTGAGAAACACAATTAAAGCAGGTAATGTGTATTTCAGAATTTCAAGGAGCAGGGTTATAATTTCCATGGATGTGCGGGTTGAATTAAAGCTATAACGCTAAAGGGTTTGCTTTTATGATGCAAATTAAAAAAAGAATACCTCACCCGGGTTTGAGTTGCTAGTATTCATCGTTCTCAATTTTGGTTTTCAGCTTTTCAAGATAATAAAGGCGACCTGTGTCTTTTTTGTCTTTGGCTTTACTTATTTCTACATTCAGCAAGCCCATATATTTTTGCTTGAATGGTCTGCCATCAACAATCATATTCATAGCCGCTACTAATTCTTTTTGCAACGGGAGATATTTCCCTCGAGCTGTATATAGCTGATTTAAAAAATTACTGAAATCACTTTCAATTAAGCGTTTAATAATATCGGTGTAAAGTCCTTCGACATTAATACCCGGGTATTGGCGAATGAGTGACAGAGCATCGAGGTAATTTTTATCCCTGCTACGGTTATACTCAATGGCAATGTTATCAAGCAAGGTCTGGCGACACTCAAGGGTGTCAATGAATATTCTTTTGATGTTGTATTGGATGAAGGTGATATTTTTTGCAACGCTATCCATGAGAAAACAAGGGTGATAAATCGGTTTCTTGCTTTGGGAAAATGAAATCAGCGTTGCGCAGGAAAAGAATATCAGGAAACAAAACCGTAGAGTTAACTTCATACCGGATGGTTTTTGGTAAAAATAAAAAAGGCTGCTTCAGCAGCCTTTTAAAATTTTAGTAACGACTCTCATTTACTCCTCTATAACAGGTGGCTGGTCAGAAATAACCTCTGGAACTTCACCCACCGTATTATCATCTTCCGCAGCAATTACATCTTTCAGTTTCGGAAGTTCGTTAGTGGAATTAATACCGAAGTAGTCAAGGAAAATAGGAGTTACTTTATACAGAATGGGTTTTCCGGGGGCATGTTCCATGCGTCCTGCAATTTCAATTAGTTCTTTTTCGAGGAGTTTTTCAACCGAGTAATTGCAATCTACTCCACGAATCTTTTCGCACTCTACTTTGGTAATAGGTCCGCGGTAGGCAATGATACTCAGTGTTTCAAGAGCGGCAGTAGAAAGACGTTTCTTTTCTTTCTGCCCGATGAAGGTGGCGACTGTGTGGTGATACTCCGGCTTGGTGAAGAACTGATAACCACCACCGATTACACGCAATTCGAAAGCATAGATGTCGCTTTTAAATTTATTCTGCAGGTCGGTAAGGATAGATTCCACAACCTGTTCATCGAGCACAGTACCCGGAAATGCTTTGGCAATAACACCGATAATCTCTTTGGGAGTAACAGCACTTTCGGAGCTGAAAACAAGGGCTTCGATATGTTGGTGGAGATTCTCCAAGTGAATTAGTTGATTAGTGATTGGTTGATTAGTTGATTAGTTGAAAGCATACTGCAACTTAGTCAACTTATTCTAAATTAATTAACCTTTTTCTTCGAGTGCAGCAGCACCGCCTACAATTTCAAGAATTTCTTTGGTGATTGCTGCCTGACGCTCGCGGTTATATTGAATCTTTAATGCGCGAATCATTTCGTTAGCATTGTTAGTAGCTGCATCCATAGCTACCATGCGCGCTCCGTTTTCGGAAGCGTTGGTATCTAACAGGGCTTTGAATAATTGAGTATTCAGAATTTTAGGAACAAGTTCTTCTAACAGCTTTTCTTTTTCCGGCTCGAAAATGTAATCTGCTTTGGTCTTCACCTTTTTGTTTTCTGCTGATGGAGCGACCGGTAAAAATCTTTCTACCATGAAACGCTGTGTAGCTGCGTTGATGAACTTAGCGTAAACCAATTCAATTACATCA
>JBKJJB010000151.1:0-3164 GCA_046598235.1 Chitinophagales bacterium | reverse complement strand
CTCTGATTACGACTAAATCAATACTGTCAATGCCAGCATCGGGGGGTGATATTTCCAAATCTTCTTTTGAAACTGATGGAACTGCTTGCTGTATGACTTGTAAAAACTGTTCCATTATTAGAATGGTAGGTCGTCAACAGGTTGTCGCTGTATGTGCGGAACGGCATTGTTATTCGGAATAATTGCAGCCACCAACTTGTAATACCAATGTTGCCATTCAACTCCAAGTGATAAACTCACAAATATCTGATTGATGTTTTCAAGAACATCTGGGTTGGCTTGATACCTGTGCAAGAAAACTGGGTCGGTAACTGGAAAGTCATAACTGTTTCCATTGTAAGTAAAATGCAATCTGGTCTGGGGCCTGTCAGGACGGTCTTCATATGTTCGTTGTGTAACTTCAAATTCAGTTGCTGAAATCAAAAGTAGGGAGTGATTAAGATTTACAATTTGCTCTTGAGACACTGCTTTGCCTCTATTACTGAAAATTAAGTTTCTGTTGTCACATAAATTTTGCAATTGATTGATGCTGAAATTTCCCACAACCCGAATAGAATTTTCGTTGAAGGTTACATTTTCTGATTGATACCCTGGCGGTTGGTTTCCTGTAATTTGAATTTCAACAATGTTCAATACTGAAAATGGTTCTGCAATATGATTAGGAACTTCGCCATGTGGCGTATTGCAAACCGGTCTAATCCATTTGGGCCTGCCACTAACCATGACAGGATTATTGTTCGCATCCAATTCAATTCCTGCAAGGCATCTTCCCCCCTCTTTAAATGAGTTGGCTAAGCAAACGAACTTAGTTGGCATAGGGTATTTCTATTTGATGAGATGTATAATTTGAATATCATTTTTCACATGCTTCAAATATTCCGCAAGCAGCCGTCTATGGCATTTTTCAGGAGTATGCTCGCTGCATAACAAACAGTTTTCGTGTAGTAAATCAACATTGGTTTTCTGTGCAACCTTTCGCATATCAAGCAAGTTGAGATATTCAATTTCGTATTGCTCCCATGTCATTTTTTTATCTCTGTATTGTGTGAGCAATTCTTTTGTTGGAGCAAAATCAATATTGTGTTCGTAGCCCATGTGTCCAATCTCTCCTGCAAAAAATTTGAGGTCGGAACCCTTTGCGAAACCAGCCAGTTGAGATACATTGTTAATTCGGGTGTCAACGATTTTTTTTACGCCACCGTTGCGGAGCAGATTAAAGAACGTTTCTGCTGACTTTCCTGTGAAACCGATGGTGTAAAGTTTTATCATAAAACTTCTTCTTGTGGTTGTTTTGAGTATGGAGAAAATGCAATTTCTTTATTGCGTAACCGATAAGCTGCTTTCAACTGGTCTTCCACAGTAATATTCGGCTGAAACATATCTGGTTGTGGAATTTTCTTTTGATACTTTTTCAGCAATTGGCTTTCAAGTTGTGCATTTGTTTTTAGAGTTTTGTCTTTAAGAATGTGTTTCACATCAAAGCCGTCTTTCTCTAAAGCAATTGAAACCATTGAAAACCTGTGGCAGTCAAATGGTTCACTCTCTGAACACATCAAAGCGATTGTAAAACCTTTGTCTATGCCTTGCCAAAGGCGTTCAACCCCTTGTTTGAAATTCCACGATTTGTGAACAAGTTCAAAATTTACCTTGCCTTCGTCATCTAGTAAGTCAGGGTCGGTGTGTCTTGCACCAAACTCTTCGGCAAAGTGCAAATAGGTAATCCCGTTTGCTTTAAGAAAGTTGGTTAGTGGTTCTTTGTTGTATTGTGGATTATATGAACTGGCGGCAACACTTCGCACATCAATAAGACAGTTAACTGAGTATGTTTTCAGCAAATCAAGAAACACCTCAATTGGGTGTGTGGAATGTCCTATGGTATAAATTATTGGTTTGTCCATTTTCTAATTTTTTGATTTTCAAAATTACAATTTTGCAATAAAAGTTTGACTATCAACTGAACTTTAAATTTATTCCTTACTCAAATATATATCAACTTAAAGTATAAAACCTTCGCTAAATTGCCGCGATAAAACTGTTTTAAATCCGCAATGCTTCTATCTTCCCCCATCTCATTTCTCAAAGGCGTTGGTCCCCAACGTGGAGAGGTGTTGCAAAAAGAACTGCACATAAAAACTTTTGGCGACTTGCTGTTGCATTATCCTTTCCGCTATATCGACCGCAGCATCATTCACAAAATAAACGAACTCACTCCGCTCACTCAGTTCATTCAACTAAAAGGAAAGATTAACGGCTTCCGGCAATTGGGCGATAAAAAAAGCAGAAGACTGATTGCCAGTTTTTATGATGGCTCAGGGGAAATAGAATTGGTTTGGTTTCAAAGCGTTGATTTTATTTTAAAAACCTTAAAGCCGAATGTTGAACTTTTGGTCTTCGGCAAGCCCTCTGTTTTTAATGGAGCATATAATATCATTCATCCCGAAGTAGAAATTTTTACCGATGAATTGAAAGTAAGCGGCAAAGGTTTGCAGCCGGTTTATTCTTCTACCGAAAAAATGAAGAAGAAAAATTTGGATTCGCGCGGGCTGATGAGGTTGGAGAGAACATTAATTGATCAACTGAAAGAAAAAGATGTTCCCGAATTTTTACCTAAAGATATTTTGCAACAGTTCAGATTGATTTCGCGCTATGAGGCAATGCTCAATATTCATTTTCCGAAAAATGAAAAACTGTTACATGAAGCGCAGCGAAGATTAAAGTTTGAAGAGCTGTTTCTCCTTCAGTTGCAAATGCTGAAAGTAAAATCCAATCGCGGAGAAATTTCGAAAGGATTTGTTTTTGAAAAGATAGATAAACAGTTTGATAAGTTTTACAAAGAGCAATTAAAGTTTGAACTGACAGGTGCACAAAAGCGTGTGCTTAAAGAAATAAGACGCGATACACTTTCGGGGAAGCAGATGAATCGTTTGTTACAGGGCGATGTGGGCAGCGGCAAAACAGTAGTGGCTTTGCTCACAATGCTCATGGGAATTGACAACGGCTTTCAGGCATGTCTCATGGCTCCAACCGAAATCCTCGCCAATCAACATTACGAAAGTATTGTTGAGGCATTGCGCGGAATGAATCTCGAAGTTGCGCTGCTTACAGGAAGTATAAAAGGCAAAGCACGAAAATTCATACTCGAAAATTTAGCAGAAGGAAAGATT